>CAYOLX010000043.1:0-6778 GCA_964404915.1 uncultured Candidatus Saccharibacteria bacterium
GTTTTTCAATCCCGAAGATTCAAAAAAGTTCCTGGAAGACACCTCCGGATCATTTGAAGGAGTGGGAATGGAAATCGGCATCAGAAAAAACCAATTGCGCGTGATCGCGCCGCTGGAAAATTCACCGGCAAAAGCCGCCGATTTGCGCCCGGGCGACGCCATCGTGCAAATTGACGGCAAACCAACCGCCGGCATCACCACTGACGAGGCGGTGAATTTGATCCGCGGTCCCAAAGGAACGCAAGTAGTGCTGACCATTTTTCGCGAAGATTGGAACAAAACTCAAGATTTTGCCATCACTCGCGATGTGATCAAGGTTCCGTCGTTAAAATGGGAAATCAAAGAGGGCGACATCGCCCATATTCAATTCTATCAATTCACCGAAAAGGCAAGCCAAGATTTCAGAGCCGCCGCCGTTGATATCATCAACAGCCCCGCCAATGCCATCGTTTTGGATTTGCGCAATAATCCCGGAGGGTATATATCGGTGGCGCAAGATGTCGCCGGATGGTTTTTGGATAAAGGGCAAGTTATCATTCGTGAAAATTTCGGCGAGGGCAAACCCGAAACCGTTCACAAATCAAGCGGTCCGGCGCTGTTGAAAAAATATCCCATCGTGGTTCTCATCAATGAGGGGTCGGCGTCCGCCTCCGAAATTGTCGCGGGAGCTCTGCGCGACAACCGCCAAGTCCAATTGATCGGCAAGCAATCTTTCGGCAAGGGTTCGGTGCAACAATTGGTGCCGCTGGCGCAGAATTCGTCGCTGAAAGTGACTATCGCCAAATGGCTCACCCCAAACGGCGACCAAATCAGCGAAAAAGGATTGGCGCCGGACGTTGAGGTTGATCCCGCCAACGAAGAAGAAAATGAAGGGCGCGACCCGCAATTGGATAAAGCCATTGAAATTATCAAAAATATAAGGTAGAATGAAAAATTGAAAGTTGAAAAATCAAAATTAAAAATTAAATTTTCAAAATTTAAAATGAGCAAGCCGAAAATGTTGAATAATCGTAATGAATGACGATTACGTCTCAATCCGAAATTAAAAAATTTATAATTTTGCATTGTCATTTTGATTTTTGATTTTTAAATTTTAAACTTAATATGAAGGTTATACTCTTGCAAGATATTGAAAAATTAGGAAAGAAGTTTGAGGCCAAAGAAGTTGCCGACGGTTTTGCCAAAAATCATCTTCTGCCCAAAAACATGGTTCAAATCGCGACTAAAAACGCGTTGATTTGGGCGCAAACCCAGCGGGAAATCGCCGCCAAGAACGCCGAAAAAGAATTGCAAGAAGTTCAAGCGAAAGCCGCCGCGCTTGACGGACGGGAATTCGCCGCCGAGGTTAAAGTTGGCGAAAAAGACCAGCTGTTTGAATCAATCACCGCCGCCAAGGTTGCCGAAATTCTCAAAGAAGACGGGCTTGATATTGATAAAAAACAAATCATCCTCAAAGAGCCGATCAAGGAATTGGGCGATCACGCCATTAAAATCGCGTTTCCTCATAACCTGGAAGCCGAGATCAAGTTAACGGTCAACGCCAAAGCCGAGTGATTTTCGCGCCCCGCTTCCAAGGCGGGCGTTTAGTAAAAATTAAAAATTTAAAAATCAAAATTAAAAATTAAGGTAAAATTTCTGCTGAAATTTTGATTATTTAATAGTTTTGCGCGCAGTCCGGAATTTAGGGTTTTTGTTTTTACTTTTTCATTTTTTGTTTTTAATTTGAAACATGGTTAAGTATATTTTCGTGGCCGGAGGGGTGATGTCGTCCATCGGCAAAGGCATCACCACCGCCTCCATCGGCAAAATTTTAAAAAGCAAAGGATTTGCCGTGACCGCGGTGAAATTTGATCCCTATATCAATGTTGACGCCGGCACCATGAATCCGATTGAACACGGCGAAGTTTTTGTCACCGACGACGGCACCGAATGCGATCAAGACGTGGGCAACTATGAAAGATTTTTGGACGAAAATTTAAGTTCCGCCAACTATGCCACCACCGGCAAGGTCTATTTGTCGGTGATCAACCGCGAGCGCAATCTGGAATATAACGGCAAATGCGTGGAAGTGGTGCCCGATATTCCCAACGAAGTAATAAACAGAATCAAAAACGCCGGTAAAATCGCCAACGCGGATTTTGTCGTCGTGGAAATCGGCGGCACGGTGGGGGAATATCAAAATATGCTGTTTTTGGAAGCCGCTCGTATGATGAAGCTGGAAAACCCCGGAGAAGTTTTGTTCGTTTTGGTGGGTTATTTGCCAATTCCGGCAACCGTGGGCGAAATGAAAACCAAACCGATACAAAGCGCCTGCAAATTGTTAAACGGCGCGGGCATTCAGCCGGATTTTATCATCGGCCGCTCCAGCCAGCCGATTGACGCGCCCCGCAAGCAAAAAATTTCCATTTTTTGCAATGTTGATTCCAAGGACGTCATCTCCGCGCCCGACGCGGGCACTGTCTATGAGGTGCCGGTGAATTTCGCCAACGACCATTTGGGTGAAAGAATTTTGTCCAAACTGCGAATGAGACCCAAGAAAAGAAATATGGCCGATTGGGAAAAATTTGTCGCCAAAATCCACGACGCCAAAGAGCCGGTGAAAATCGGCATCGTGGGCAAATATTTTGAATCGGGCAAATTCACTCTCATCGATTCTTACATTTCCGTGATCGAATCAGTAAAGCACGCAGCATGGTTTTTTGATAGAAAACCCGAGATCATTTGGCTGTCGGCCGAAAATTATGAAAAAGACGCCAAAAACTTGGCGGAATTGAATCAATATGCCGGAATTATCATTCCGGGGGGATTTGGCAATCGCGGCACCGAAGGCAAAATTATGGCGATTGAATATTGCCGTGAAAATAAAATTCCATTTCTGGGGCTATGTTTGGGAATGCAATTGGCAACCATTGAATTCGCTCGTAATGTTTGCGGTCTGAAATCCGCCACCTCAACGGAATTTGATCAAAAAACCAAAGAGCCGGTGATTGATCTGATGCCCGAGCAAAAAGAAATCATCAAAACCAAAAAAATGGGCGCCACGATGCGCCTGGGCGCCTATGATTGCCAATTGACGCCCGAAACTCGCGCTTATGCCGCCTATGGCAAGCAAAAATTAATTTCCGAACGGCACCGCCACCGTTATGAATTAAATAATGATTATCGCCAAATGTTGGAAAACGGAGGATTGGTGATTTCGGGCAATAATCCGCAAAAAAATCTTGCCGAAATCATTGAACTGCCCAATCATCCGTTTTTTATGGCGGCGCAATTCCATCCGGAATTCAAATCCCGCCCGCAAACCCCGCACCCCCTCTTCCGCGAATTCGTTCGCGCCGCCATCAAAAAATAAATTGCAAACACCAAGCATCAAATCGCAAAGTAAATTTCAATATTCAAGATTCAATTTTTAAATATTGATATTTTGATATTGAAAGTTATTTGGTGCTTGGAATTTGATGCTTGGAATTTGATTATTGAAACAAAAACATCCCTTCGTCGGGGATGTTTTTAATTCCAAAAAGATAAAAATTATATTCTACTCTACAGCTTTGGCTGCCGTTTTTGTTTCAATAATTTCGGCTACTTTCGCCGTCCTTTGCGTGCCCGAAAATGATTTTTTGCGGATGGTGCGAAATTTCACCGTCCCCGCGGCCGCCGCATAGAGCGTTTTGTCGTTGCCGGTTTTCACATTCTTGCCCGCGATAATTGAGGTGCCGCGCTGGCGCACAATCACGCTGCCGATCTTTGCCGGCTGGCCGTCATAGAGTTTCACGCCCAAGTATTTAGGGCGAGGATCCCGCCCCAGCTTTGTCCCGCCGGTATTTTTTGTCTTTGCCATAAGAATTTGTGGAGGTTTGACCTCGAGAATTTGCATTTTGAGGTCAATCCTCAACAAATTCGCTCGCAAGTCAAATCTAAATTTAATTTATTTTAATTTCCAAACAACACCCCATTTATAGCGCAAAACTTGCCTTTTGTCAAAAAAAAGCTAAAATTTGCATATGAAAATCGCGATTGTGGGGGCCGGGGTTTGCGGGCTCTATTTGGCGAAAAATTTGGCGCGAAGAGGAAATGCCGTTTTTGTTTTTGAGAAAAAAAAGTCCATCGGCAAACAATGCTGCTCGGGTTTGTTTTCGGCGCGGCTTTTTGATTTTTTCCCCGAGGCGCGGCAACTTCAAACCAACCAAATCGGCGCTTGCGCCATTAATTTTCCCAAAAGAAGCATTCGCGTGAAATTCGCCCAAAAATTTTCGGTCATTGACCACGCCCAACTAGATTTGCTTGCCGGCGCGCTGGCAACCCAAGCGGGCGCCAACGTCCGCGTCAACCAAAACGTTGATTTTGCCAAATTGGACAAATTATCCTCCGAATACGACCGCGTCATCGGTTGCGACGGCGCCCTCTCCATCGTTCGCGCCTATTTAACCGCTTGCAAAAATTGCGGGGGTCAGACCCCCGCAATTTTGCGGGGGTCTGACCCCCGCAGAAATAATAGCAGTCGTCCGAATTTTATGATGGGAATTCAAGGATTTGAAAAAAGAGCGGATAATGCCGATTTTGTTCAAACTTGGGCGACAAAAAATGGTTTTTTGTGGCAAATCCCGCGCGGCCAAGACATTGAATGGGGGATAATGGAAAAACCCGATGCCGCGCCAAAAATTTTTAATGAATTCATCGCGCGAAAAAATATCAAATTGACGGAGTTGCGTTGCGCGATCATTCCGCAAGGTCTGATTTTGCCAAGAAACGATAAAATCGCGCTGTGCGGCGACGCCTCGGGGCTCACCAAACCCTGGTCGGGCGGTGGAGTGGTCTGGAATTTGACACAAGCCGATCTGCTATTGAAAAATTTTCCCGATTTTATACAATACAGGAAAGACGCTTCGCGCTTTTTTAATTTGAGAATAACGCTGGGAAAAGCGGCCAAGTTTTGCGCCTATGCCGCGGGGTTTCATTTTCCACGGATTATCCCGCGAAACATCAACCTTGACGGCGACTATCTGCTGAAATTCAATCGAAAAATTTAATTTTGACAATGGAAAACCAAAAAAATCCGCCCTGTCATTTGGGAATTATTCTTGACGGCAACCGCCGCTGGGCAAAAGAACACGGTCTGCCGGCGCTGGAAGGCCATCGCAAGGGCTTTGAAAATGTTAAACTGATCATACAGGCGGCTCAAAATAAAGGAATCGAAATACTCACGCTTTTTTGTTTTTCAACTGAAAATTGGAATCGGTCCAAAGAAGAGATTGATTATTTAATGGATATTTTTAGAGAATCATTATCGGATTATTTTGCAAAATTCAATAAAAAAAACGTTAAAATCAATGTCCTCGGCCAGAAAGAAAAATTCGCCCGCGACATAAAAGAACGCATAGAAAAAATAGAATCGGAAACAAAAAATAATACCGGCATGACATTAAACTTAGCCCTTAGTTATGGCGGGCGGGCGGAATTGGTGGACGCGATCAAAAAAATCGTCAAAAAGGGAATCGATCCGGATAAGATTACCGAGAGCACGGTTAAAGATAATCTTTGGACCTCCGACGTTGATTTAATCATCCGCACCGGCGGAGAACAACGGCTGTCCGGGTTTTTACTGTGGCACGCGGCCTATTCGGAATTCCTGTTTGTGAAAAAATATTGGCCGGATTTTAATGAAAATGACCTTGAAGCGGCGCTGGCGAAATACGCGTCGCGCCAACGCCGCTTCGGCAAATAAACTGCGTCGGGGCAAAGCCTCAACATATTACATATTACGGCAAGTAAATAATTTTCCCGAAATTTATAATTTGAAATTTGAAATTTTGAAACAATTTTGATTTTTGATTTTTTAATTTTGATTTTATTATTATGTCTTTAACCATCATCAAAATCGGCGGCTCGGTAATCACCAAAAAAGAAAGCCGCCGGCCAAAGATTAACGCCGGCAATATCAATAAAATCGGCAATTTGCTGAAAAATTTCAAAGAATCATATATTTTGGTGCACGGCGTGGGATCTTTCGGCCACCCATTGGTTAAAAAAATGGGGATTGACAAAAGCGTCATCAGCGAAAAACAAATTTTGGCGTTCGCCAAAACTCAAAAATTGCAAAACGACCTAAATTGCATGGTTTGCCATCGTCTGATTAAAAAAGGCATTCCGGCATTTCCAGCGCAAGCCTCAAGCCACGCGGTTATGGAAAGAGGCCGGCTAATTTCAATGGCCACGGAAGCGATGGCCGGACTTCTGCGGTTAAAAATGGTGCCGGTCGCCTATGGCGTGCCGGCATTTGACAAGGCGTGGGGATCGGCAATTCTTTCGGGCGATCAAATCACTCCCTGCATCGCCAAAAAGCTCAAGGCGGAAAAAATCATTGAAGTTAGCGATGTTGAAGGAATCTTCACCGCCAATCCCAAAATTGACAAAACCGCGCGACTGATTTCCGAAATCAATCGCGAAAACTGCCAAAGCATTAAAGATTGTCTTTCGGGAAGCACCGCCGCGGATGTCACCGGCGGAATGAGGCAAAAATACATTGAGCTGTTAGATGCCGCCCAAACCGGCATTATCTGCCAAATTGTTGATCTAAAACACTTTAAAGACGCGCTGGAAAACAAGCCCGCCGGCACCATCATCAATCTGCAATAATATGAAAATTGTTAAAAAAGAAGCGCGAAAGGAATTCAAAAACGGCGAATGTTGTGCGGCGTTTGAATATCCGATTGACGACAAAGATAGGGTCTGTTGCCGAATTGGCTTTGAAGCGAAATTTTCAGATTTCGCGCGAGCC
>CAYOLX010000044.1:0-6709 GCA_964404915.1 uncultured Candidatus Saccharibacteria bacterium
TAAAGCCGAGAGGCGGTTTTTTTGTATGCAGGCCTCTGCAAATTAATTCTGGCGCGGGATTATCACTCGGGGGGCTTGACTGATAATTTGAGAATGATAGAATAGACACATAAAGCATCAAGAACCAAGCATCAAAGTCCAAAGTAAATTCCAATATTCAAAGTTTAAATTTTAAATATTGAAATTTGAATATTATTTGGAGCTTGGGATTTGGTTCTTGGAATTTATGCAGATTAGTGATCGGCAGAAAACTATATTGGACACGATAATCAGGGAATATGTGGAATCGGCGCGGCCGGTGTCTTCGCAATATTTGGGGGAAAAATATGATTTTGGCATTTGCCCGGCGTCAATTCGCATTGAAATGCAAAAACTTGCCGATGACGGATTTTTAACTCAGCCGCACACTTCGGCGGGACGCATTCCCACCGACAAAGGTTATCGTTTGTTCGTGGATGAAATTTTGGAAGGCGAGCAAACAAAAACACCTTCGGGAAAACTGGATTTCCCTTTTGATGATTTTGAAAAAGATTTTGAAGATATTTTCAAAGTTGCCAACGGGTTGGCGCGCAGTTTGGCCGGGGCGTCGTCGTCGCTGGTGCTGGGATATTTGCGCCAACGGGATTTGATGCTAAAAGAAGGATGGGAGGATTTGCTGCAAAACCCGGAATTCGGCGAAAGCAAACTGGTGCGGGATTTTATCGGCTATCTGGGTTATTTGGAAAATGATGTCAAAAGCCGCAAGCCGGCGCGGGATTTGCCCGACATTCACATCGGCGAAGAAAATCATTTTCCCATGGCCGGGGAATTCGCGGCGATCACTTTCATTTGCCGCCCCGACGACGACGCCGAAACCGTGTTTTCCATCGTGGGACCCAAGAGGATGGCGTATGATAAGAATATCGCCCTGATTAATGAAACATTGAGAATATTTAATGAAATTTAAAGATAAGCACCAAGAACCAAGCATCAAATTCCAAAGTAAATTCCAATATTCAAAATTTAAATTTTAGACATTAGGGCTTTAATATTGAACATTATTTGTGATTTGGTGCTTGATGCTTGGAATTTATAATTAATGATGGAGGAACAACAAAAAGAAGAAAAATTGTCGGAGTTGAAAGAGTGCCAAGAGAAACGCGAAGAATATTTGAATGGTTGGAAGCGGGCGAAGGCGGATTTGATCAACTACAAAAAAGAAGAGAGCGCGCGTTTGGCCGATATCGCCAAATGGACGCGGCAAAATTTCGTTTTGGGATTGTTGTCGATTGCCGATAGCTTTGAGCTGGCGGCAAAACAGATCTCCGCGGAGGAGCGGGAGAATGAAAGCGTCAAAGGATTGTTAATGATTAAAGCGCAATTGGAAGATTTTTTGAAAGCCAACGGCGTCAAAGCGATTGATGCTGTCGGTCAAAAATTTAATCCTGAATTTCACGAAGCGGCGCAAATGGAGGGATGCGAAGGAGAAGAGTCGGGAACCATCATTGAAGAAACCCAAAAAGGATATATGATTGACGGATGTCTTTTGCGTCCGGCGAAAGTGAAAGTTGCGAAGTGAAACGAAACAACTTTCATTCCGAGCAAACAATAAAATCATTCAATGGTTTGCGAGGGATAAGGTTATAAAATAAGCACCAAGAACCAAGCACCAAATTCCAAAGTAAATTTCAATGAATCAATCTTCAAATCAAAAAATATATGATTTAGAACAAAGAACGGCGGAATTTGCAAAGAGGACGCGGGATTATGTCAAGAAATTGCCAAAAAGCTTATCAAATTTTGAATATGCCAAACAGCTAATCAGATCGTCGGGATCGATGGCGGCAAACTATATAGAAGCTAATGAGTGTTTGGGGAAAAAAGATTTTGGCATGCGCATTAAAATATGCCGCAAGGAAGCCAAAGAAAGCAGGTTATGGCTTGAGCTTGCCGAATGTGATATGACATATGCGGAAGAGAAAATAAAACTAATCAATGAAGCGGGAGAATTGATTAAAATATTTAGTGCAATTTGGAAAAATCAAAATTAAGTTTTTGAAAGTTGAAATTTAAATATTATTTGGAGCTTGGAGCTTGATGTTTGGAGCTTCTAAAATTTATGGAACAAAATCAACAACAAAATCAGCAGCAGTTGCAGATAAAAGTTCGTGATGAGGAGTTGAAGGGTGTCTATTCCAATTTGATGCAGATTTTGCACACCAAGGAGGAATTCGTGCTGGATTTCTTTTTAAACGCGCCGCCGCAGGGGATTTTGGCGAGCCGCGTGATGGTGAGTCCCGGCCATGCCAAGCGGATTGCCGCCGCGCTTGCTGAAAATATCAAGCGCTATGAGGAAAAATTCGGCAAGATTGAGGGCGGCGAGGCGCCGGAAAGCAAGATAGGGTTCATCAAATAAACAATTTAAGCATCAAGAACCAAACCGCAAATCACAAATAATATCCAATATCTAAATTTTAATATTTAAATATTGGACATTGGGCATTATTTGGAATTTGATGCTTGAGATTTGGAGCTTATAGCGTAATATCGCTTTTGCCAAGTTCGCGGGCAATCCAAAACAGGTTATGTTAAATTAAAAATTGCGGACGAAACAAAAGCGAAAAATTTATGGCATTGATACCTTATCGGGGCGGATGGGATATTGATCGCTGGTTTGACGGCGACGAGGATTGGATAGATTGGCCGTCATTCCGGTTGATGAAAATGCCCGAAGCGCCCAAAATGGACGTCTATGAGAAAGAAGGCAAAGTGGTGGTGAAGGCCGAGTTACCAGGATTTAAGCGGGATCAGATTAGCGCGCAAATCAAAGACGGCGTGCTCACCATTGAGGCGAAAGCCGAAGAAGAGAAAAAAGAAGAAGACAAAAAGAAGGGTTATTGGCGCAAGGAAATCAGCCATGGATATGTCAAGCGCGCCATTTCTTTGCCCGAGATTGAAGAAGACAAGCTGGAGGCGGAATTTGAGAACGGTGTGTTAAAAATCACCGCGCCTAAAATCGCGCCGCAAGTTGAGCAAGCCAAAGCCAAGAAGTTGGAGATTAAGGGAAAGTGAAACGTTGAATCATGAATAATGAATCATGAAGAAAAACGCGGAAACGCGAATCAAATGCCTGTTTTGGAAAAACGGCGGGGCGCAAGCCCCGCCTCCGCCTGAATGGCGGAAAAGCACCAAGAACCAAGTACCAAATTCCAAAGTAAATTTCAATATTTAAAATCCAAATTTTAAATATTAAGATTTGGATGTTGGATATTATTTGGGATTTGATGCTTGGTGCTTGGAATTTGGGAAAAGGTATTACAATAATATTGTCGCGATAAAAGTTTAATTTATAAAAACTAATTAATTAATTTAAAAAAATTATGGCAAGAATAATTGGTATTGATTTGGGAACAACTTTGTCGGAGATGGCCACCATCGTTAATGGCGAGCCCAAAATTTTGGAGAATAAAGAGGGTTCGCGCTTGACGCCGTCGGTGGTGGCGACCACCAAGACGGGCGAGCGGCTGGTGGGAATTTTGGCAAAACGCCAGCAAATCACCAACCCTAAAAACACGTTGTTTTCGGTGAAACGTTTTATCGGACGCCGCTTTTCCGATCCGGAAGTGCAGCGCGACATCAAGCTTTTACCCTATGAGATCCGCGAGCGCGCGCAAGACGGGGGCGTGGAGGTGAAAATGGGCGACAAGTGGTATGCCGCGCCCGAAATTTCGGCAATGGTGCTGCAAAAAATCAAGCAAGACGCCGAAGCCAAATTGGGCGAGCCGGTGGCGGGCGCGATCATCACCGTGCCGGCCTATTTTGACGACTCGCAAAGAAAAGCCACCAAGCTGGCGGGGGAAATCGCCGGTTTTGACGTTAAACGGATCATCAATGAGCCCACCGCGGCGGCATTGGCATATGGCTTGACCAAAAAGAAAAATGAACAGGTGCTGGTCTATGATTTTGGCGGCGGCACGTTTGACATTTCCATTTTGGATATTTCCGAAGACACTGTTGAGGTCAAGGGCACTGGCGGCGACACTCATTTGGGCGGCGACGATGTTGATCAGCGGATTATGGATTGGCTGGTGAATGAATATAAAAAAGACAACGGAGTTAACCTGTCAAAAGATGATTTGGCTCTGCAACGATTAAAAGAAGCCGCCGAAAAAGCCAAGATTGAACTTTCCACGGCGATGGAAACCGAAATTAACTTGCCGTTTATCACCAGCGATGCCAGCGGTCCCAAGCATTTATATTACAAATTAACGCGCGCCAAGCTGGAAGATTTGGTGCGGGATTTGATTGAAAAATCAATGACGCTGGTGCGCCAGACTTTGGATGATGCCAAAATGAGCGCCAAAGACATTGAAGAGGTGGTGCTGGTGGGCGGACAAACGCGGATGCCCTTAATCCAGGAGGAAGTGAAAAAATTCTTCGGCAAAGAGCCCAATAAATCCATCAATCCCGATGAGGTGGTGGCAATCGGCGCGGCGGTTCAAGGCGGCATTTTGCAAGGCGAGGTGAAAGACGTTTTGCTTTTGGACGTGACGCCCTTATCGCTGGGAATTGAAACCATGGGAGGCGTTAACACGGTGCTGATTTCAAAAAATACCACTGTGCCCACGGCAAAATCGCAAGTGTTTTCCACGGCGGCGGATAATCAAAACTCGGTAGAGATTCATGTCTTGCAAGGAGAGCGGCCGATGAGCGCCGACAACAAGTCGCTGGGAAAATTCATTCTGGACGGCATTATGCCGGCGCCGCGGGGCATTCCGCAAATTGAAGTTTCGTTTGACATTGATGCTAACGGCATTTTGAGCGTCACCGCCAAAGACAAGGCGACCGGCAAAACGCAAACCATCCGCATTGAAGGATCCACCGGTATTTCAAAAGAGGAAGTGGAGCGAATGAAGCGCGACGCCGAAGCCAATGCCGAAAGCGATCGCAAAAAGCAAGAAACGATTGCGGCGCGCAATAATGCCGATAATTTGATTTATACCGCCGAAAAAGCATTGCGCGACGGGGGCGATAAAATTAGCGCCGAATCCAAGCAGGAAATCAATGAAAAAATTGATGCCTTGAAAAAAAACAAAGATGGGGATAATATGGAGGAGTTAAAGCGGTTAACCGACGATTTGTCGCAGACTCTTTCCAAGATCGGCGCGCAAATGTATCAGCAATCGCAAGCTCAAGCGGGCGCGGATCAATCTGCCGCCGGTCAAGCGCAAGAAGCGAAAAAAGAAGAAGAAAGCAAAAATGACGGCGCGGCGGAAGGAGAATACAAAGAAAAATAATAAATGTAATTAAAGATGTAAAAATCAAAATGTTAAATTTTAATGTTAAAATTTCACTATCGCGGCATTTTAACATTTGGTAATTTTTAATTTTAAATTGTCATTTTGATTTTTGATTTTTCAATTTTACATTTTTTATGTCCAAGGATTATTACAAAATTTTGGGAGTGCAAAAAAGCGCGACGGCCGATGAAATAAAAAAGGCCTATCGTTCTTTGGCGCACAAATATCATCCCGACAAGGGCGGCGACAGCAACAAATTCAAAGAGATTAACGAGGCGTATCAGGTGCTTTCTGACGCCCAAAAACGCCGGCAATACGATCAATTTGGCAACGCGTTTGACGGGAAAGGTTTTTCGGGATTCGGCGGCGGCGGCAATATGGGGCAAGATGGCTGGTTTTGGGGGCGTCCGGGGGCGGAATTTGACGTGCAGTTTGAGGATCTGGGCGATATGATGCAGGAGATGTTCGGTTTTGGGCGTTCAGCGCGGCGGCGGCGCGACGGCAAGCGCGGAAAAGACATTCGCATGGATGTTGAAATCACTTTGGAAGAAGCGTTTTCGGGAGTGAAAAAAGAATTCAAGATTGCCAAAAACGGTGTTTGTCCTCGTTGCACGGGGACGGGCGCCGAGCCCGGCACTAAGATCAAGGAATGTTTTCCTTGCCGCGGCACGGGTCAAGTGCAACAAATCAAAAAAACCTTTTTGGGATCTTTCACTCAATATGCCGTTTGTCCCGAATGCGGCGGCGAGGGCTATCGCCCCGAAAAGCCCTGCAATGTTTGCGCCGGCGAAGGCCGCGTGAAAACTGAAGAAATAATCAACATTGCCATTCCCGCCGGCGTTGACAATAATCAAGTGATCAAAGTTGAGAGCAAAGGCGAAGCCGGACGGCGCGGCGGCAAAGAGGGGGACTTGTATTTGAGAATATTTTTGAAAGCGCATTTGGCATTTGAAAGAAAGGGGGATGATCTTTATGTTTTGCGGGAAATTCCGCCGTCAATGGCGATGATGGGCGGCGAGATTGACGCGCCCACCATTGAAGGCAAGGATATCGTGTTAAAAATTCCCGCCGGTACCGGATCAGGCAAAGTTTTTCGCGCCAGCGGCAAGGGCATCACGCGCTTCAACGGCTTCGGCCGCGGCAATATGTATGTCCAAGTGGAAATCGCCGTTCCCAAAAAATTGAACAAAAAACAAAAAGAATTGCTGGAGCAATTACGCAAAGAAGGATTGTAACGCGCGTAGCGTAAACCCAAGTTTAAAATTAAAACGGCATACTTTGTTTACCCTCCTGCGCTAAAGATACGGAAGGACACAAATCAAAAAATCTCGCAATTATGCGAGATTTTTTGATTTGTGCCCCTGGGGGGAATCGAACCCTCGTTAGCTGCTTAAAAGGCAGTTACTCTACCATTGAGTTACAGGGGCGAA
>CAYOLX010000045.1:0-6689 GCA_964404915.1 uncultured Candidatus Saccharibacteria bacterium
AAATCAAAAATCAAAATTAAAGATAAAATGCGGGCGCGAAATCAAAGAGGTGAATTTTGAATTTTCAAGCGGAAGAGTTTTTGCTATAATCAAAATGTTAAACTTAATTATTACTCAAAATACTCATGGCAAAAAAAGTCATTGACATTTTCCCGCCGCGCCGGAAAGCGGTTGAAGCGGATAAAGTTTTGGCAATGCCCTTGCCTGCCGATTTGCCGGATGAAGAATCGGCGGTTTTGGTTAAAATTGAATCGCCGCAAACAAAACCCAAAATCACTTTTAACCATATTGGCGAAAGCGCCGGGACGCGAAGCGAAATTTTCGCGCCGGAAAAGAAAACAATATCTTTTGGCGCGTGGTTTTGGAAAGCCGTTGGCGCGGCGGTTATTGTTTTGGCGGGAATGTATTTTTGGGACGCGCAATTCGCCGGCGCGGTGGTGAAAATTTGGCCGGAAACTTCGGCTTTTTCGCGCGAAGCATTGGTTTTGGTGGATTCGGGCGCCGGCGATATTGATTTAAGCCGCATGGCGATCCCCGGTTTTTCATTGACGGCGGAAAAATCAGTGGAAGGCGCCGCTCCCGCCACAGGAACAAAAGGCGCGCAAGGCAGGGCGCGCGGGTCAATAAAAATCTTTAATAATTACACCAATTCGCAAACATTGATCAAAAACACTCGTTTTCAGGCGCCGCTGGATAAATTTCAGCCGGCTTTGGAGGGTGAAGAATCGCCGTGGTTTACGCTTGACGAAACAATTGTGTTGCCGCCCAAAACTTCGGCGGTGGCGCAAGTGACCGCGGCGGCGGCGGGAGAAAAATATAATATTGAGCCATCGGTGTTTTCAGTGCCCGGTTTGGCGGGGACGGCGCAATACACTTTCATCTACGCGCAGTCGTTTGAAAAATTCACCGGCGGTTCGTCGGAAATTGTTCCCCAAGTTACCAAGGATGATTTAAAAAACGCCGAAATTGAAATTCAAAATTTGGCCAAAGAAGAAATAAAACGGGAATTATTCGCCAAAGCCAAAGAACAGGGATTGGAAATTTTGGGTGAGGAATCCATTGTTTTTGACATCGGCGCGGTTGAAATTTCGGCAAAAGAAGGCGACAACATCGCCAAAATTGCCGGTCGCGCCACGGCCAAGGCGTCGGCGGTCGCCTATAAAAAAAGCGATTTTGAGAGATTGGGCAAAGAATTTATTTTGCGCGAAATTGATCAGGGAACAATTTGTCGCGAAGGAAGTTTTTCGTTTGTTTCTTCCTATGCCGGAGTTGACAAGGATCAAAAACTACCCTCAATCAATCTCGCCGCCGAGGCGGAGGCTTACGCGGGGACAGATCCCGAGGATTTAAAAAAAGGTCTTTCCGAAAAAAAAGCCGAAGAAGCGGAAATGTTTTTGATGAGCCGTCCGGGAATGCGAAAAGCCGAAATTCGCTTGTCGCCGCCGTGGCGGTTTTCGGTGCCGCGCTCTCTTGACAGGATTGAAATTCAAACGATCTTTGATTAAGAACAAAAGATGGCGTTTCCCCCCGAAACAATGGGGACGGTTGACTTTTATTATATTGTTTGCTAAACTGGCAAATTGTGCCAATGATAACCAATGACAAAACAAAGAGTTCCCCGATTTCAGGGTCAAGTGTTTGAATCTTTGCCGGACGCGAAATTTCGCGTCAGGCTTTCCGACGGGCGCGAGGTGCTTTGCCACTTGGCGGGAAAGTTGAAGATGTTTCGCATCAAAATATTGCCCGGCGATGTTGTCACCGTTGAAATGAGTCCCTATGATGACGTTCGCGGCCGAATCGTCTACCGCGGCAAAGCCAATAACTAACTATAATGAAAGTAAGAGCATCGGTTAAAAAAATTTGCAAGGATTGCCAAATCGTGAAGCGTTCGCGCCGGGTTTATGTCATTTGCAAGAAAAACCCGAAACACAAGCAAAAACAAGGATAAGAAATTTGCTTGGAATTATAATGCGCACCGGCAGATGGCGCGCGCGGTCTTTTTTGTTTTTAATTTTTAAATTTTAATTTTTAATTTGAAATTATGCCACGGATAATCGGAGTTAATATACCTGACAATAAGCAAATCGGCATCGCCCTGGGATATATTTATGGCATCGGCAGATCTTCGGCCGAGGTCGTTTTGCGGGACGCCAAAATTGATCCGGCGGTGAAGGCAAAAGATCTGTCTCCCGAACAGATGAAATCAATTGAAGAGGCCATCAAGAAACGCTATCACGTGGAGGGAGATTTGAGACGCGAGGTGATGATGAATATCAAGCGGTTAAAAGACATTGTTTCTTGGCGGGGGATGCGCCATTCGCGCAATTTGCCGGCGCGGGGACAGCGCACAAAAACCAACACGCGCACGGTGCGCGGCAATGTGCGCAGAACCGTGGGTTCGGGCAGAAAACCGGCGGCGTCGCCGACATAATCACCAATCGGAGATTGGTAAATTCCAAATTCTAAATTCCAAATTGCAAATAAATCCAAAATTTCAAATTTTAAATTTCAAAATAAAAATTCGCATTTGTTTTCAAATTTTAATATTAGAGCTTGAAATTTATTTGGAAATTGGCGCTTGGGAATTGGGATTTGGGCAAAGGAAAATATCACGTAATAATTTTTATTAAATAACTTTGTTTAAATAAGCTTTAAAAAAATGGGTAAGAAACATATTGCGGTTCAAAGCAAAGAGGATTTGCTCAAAGAAAGAGATGCCGTGGAAGCCAAAGTAAAAAAGGAATACACGGTCAAGAACCCTTCGCGGGCGCGGCAGGGCGTGGTTTATATTTCCTCAACTTACAATAATACGATTATTTCTTTCGCCGATGAAAGCGGCAATGTTTTGTGCGCCAAATCGGCGGGAGGCATTGGCTTTAAGGGCACCAAAAAGGGAACGCCGTTTGCGGCTTCCAAGGTTGCCGAGGCGGTGGCCGAAATTATCAAAAAATTCTCCGCGGAAAGAGTGAAGGTGATGGTCAAAGGCGTTGGTTCGGGGCGCGATTCGGCAATCCGTTCCTTGATCGCCCGCGGCGTTGACGTGGCGATGATCAAGGACGTCACTCCCGTGCCCCACAACGGATGCAAGCCGCGAAAACCGCGCCGGGTCTAAAAAGCGTAAAGCGAAAAACACAAACGAAAATATTCATCTTATTTAATTTTTATGGAAACAGGGACAAAATGCAAAATTTGCCGGCGGGCGGGCGCGAAATTATTTCTCAAGGGCGCGCGTTGCTACAACCAAAAATGCGCGATGGTGCGCCGTTCCGGACCTCCCGGCAAGAAAGGGAAACGCCGCGCGCGCTCATTGTCGGAATATGGCCGCGAATTGCGGGAAAAGCAAAAAATGAAAGCATGGTATAATTTGCGCGAAGAGCAATTCAAAAATTATGTCAAGGCGATTTTGGCTAAAAAAAGATCAACTTCCGATTTGTCACTGGCATTGATGGATTCTTTGGAGAGCCGTTTGGACAACGTTGTGTTTCGGCTGGGGTTCGCGCCGTCGCGTTTAGCGGCCCGCCAGCTGGTGAGCCACAAATGCTTTTTGGTGAACGGCAAGCCGGCGAATTTGCCGTCGCGCCGGATCGCCAAGGGCGATACGGTGGCGGTGGCGCCGCGCAAATTGAAGGGCGCGTATTTCACTCAATTGAAAACATCGCTAAAATCCCAAAAACCGCCGGCATGGCTGGCGCTTGACGCGGATAAATTTGAGGGCAAAAGAATCGGGGATGTTTCCGTTGAGGAAGTTTTGCCTCCGGCGGAAATCGGTGCGGTGTTTGAATTCTATGCCAAGTAAAGTCAATTATAAATTATAATTAATTAAAGTATTTAATTGCAGTCGTTGAGGTTATGGGCGCGGGCAAGACGGAATTACGCTCGATATCCTACGGCTTAACTTCTTAAAATTTAAAATATAAATTTTAATCATTAATTTTTAACTTTTATTTTTTAAATTTTAATTTGGAATATGATTCCCTTGCCGTTATCGCCAAAAGTAGTTGAGAAAAAAGGCAATTTCGCCGTGATTGAAATTGAAGCGTTGTATCCCGGGTATGGCATTACCATTGGCAATGCCTTGCGCCGCGTTTTGCTCTCTTCGTTGGAAGGGGCGGCGGTGACTCAAGTGATCATCAAGGGAGTGCCGCATGAGTTTTCCACGATTGCCGGAGTTGCCGAAGACGCGATCGCGTTGATGATCAATGTTCGCCAATTACGTTTCAAGCTCATCGGCGACGAACCCCAGACCTGCGTTTTGAAGGCCAAAGGAGAAAAAGAAATCACCGGCAAAGATCTGGAAATTCCCAGCCAATTGGAATTGGCCAATCCTGAAACGCACATTGCCGATTTAACTTCAAAATCCGCGAAACTGGAAATGGAAATCAAGGTTGAAAAGGGCACCGGTTATCTCTCCAAGGAGGTGCGCGGCGGAAAAAACAAACTGGAAATCGGCGCCATCGCGGTTGACGCGATGTTCACTCCGGTCAAAAGAGTGGGTTTCAAAAGCCAGAATATGCGCGTGGGGGACAGAACCGATTTTGACAAGGTGATTTTTGAAATTGAAACCGATGGCACAATCAGTCCCGAAACGGCATTCGCGCGCGCGGCCGAAATTTTGGTGCAACATTTTGAATTGATGAAAAACGCCTTTGACGCGTAATTCGCTTTGACAACATTTGAATTTTGATATTATTATTATGTATAAACGAATCAAAGGAAAAAAATTCAGCCGCAAAACCGATCAGCGGCGCGCGTTTCTCCGCGGTTTGGCGGTTAACTTGGTGATGGAGGAAAAAATAAAAACCACCAAGGCGCGCGCGCGGCAAGCCGCGTCTTTGGTGGAAAAAATGATCACCAAAGCCAAGAAAAACAATTTGGCGGCGCGCAAGGCTTTGGCGTCGTTATTATCGCCGAAAGCCGGCAAAAAATTGGTTGATTCAATCGCGCCACGATTTAAAGATCGCGCGGGCGGCTACACCCGGGTGATTAAGATTGGCCCGCGCGTTCATGACGGCGCGCCGATGGCGATGGTGGAGTTGCTGGACAGACCCGCTCAAACTCAAAGCGATGTCGCCAAAAAAGACGCGGCAAAAACCAAAAAGAAAACCAAATCATCCGGCAAAAAAGATGTTGCCAAAAAAGATGATAAAGAGAAAGAAACCGCAAAGTCATAAATTAAATTATGAAAAGAGATACGCACAACATTGATGCCGCCGATATTTCCTTGGGAAAATTGGCCGCGCAGACCGCCGTTTTGTTGCGGGGAAAAAACAAGCCCGGATTTGTCAAAAACACCGATGAGGGCGATTTTGTCGTGGTGAAAAATTTTTCCCGAGTCAAAATCACCGGCAAGAAACTGCAACAAGAAAAATATTACCGCTACAGCGGTCATATCGGCGGATTGAAAGAAACGCCGATGTCCAAGTTGATGGAAGAACAGCCGGCCGAAGTGTTGCGTCGCGCGGTTTATCGCATGTTGCCCGATAACAAATTGCGCGACGAAATGATCAAAAGATTAACTGTAAAGCAATAATATGGCAGAAGCTGCTCAGGAAACAAAAGAAAAAAAACCGGCAGTAAAGCTCGCGGCGGTCAAAAAACCGGCGGCGGTTAAAACGCCGGCGATAAAAAAACCGGCGGCAAAACCCGCGGCGGCCAAAGACGCGGCCGCGCCGAAAAAAACCGAAAAATATTACGAGGCGGTGGGGCGCCGCAAGACCGCGATCGCGCGCGTTCGCCTTTACACCAAGGGCGACAAAGAGTTTTTGGTTAATGACAAGAATTTTGACGCCTATTTCAAAGGCGCGGAATTCAAAACTATCATTGAATCGCCGCTGGTGAAAATGAATTGCACTGAGCGTTTTCGCGTCACGGCGGTGGTCAGGGGAGGCGGTATTAACGCTCAGGCGGAGGCCTTGAGACACGGAATCACCCGCGCGCTGGTGCTGTTTAACGCGGATTTTAAAAAACGCTTGAAAAAATCCGGCTATCTGACCCGCGATCCGCGGATGAAAGAACGCAAGAAGCCCGGCCTCAAAAAAGCCCGCCGCGCGCCCCAATGGGCCAAAAGGTAAACCTTTTGATGGTGAGCTTGCCTACGGGTTTTATATGGGGAATTGCGAACCACGAAGCGCTAGCGCTCTAGTTAATAGTTTATAGTAAATAGTTGTTAGAAGAATTCAAATACAAAAAAAGCCGCCCCGTTCGGGGCGGCTTTTGCTTGACAGCGGGGTAGGGATATGTAATACTTTGTATTATAGGGTCTGTCGCCAAATTAGGTTCAGAACGAAATTTTCAGATTTCGCGCGAGAAAAATGAGGAAGGAGAAGGCATACTTGGCTCAAAGTATGCCGCCGACTGACGAATTTTTCGCAGCCGAAAGATGGAAATTGCAGTTGAACCTAATTTGGCGACAGACCCTTATAAATAAACCTAAAAATCTATGCGCAACATTGTGAGCATATCTCTTCCCAAGCAATTGGATGAAATAATTGAAAAAGAAGTAAAAACCGGCCGGTTTGCTTCCAAAAGCGAATTTATCCGCTCTCTCATCCGGCTTTGGCAAGATGAAAAATTAGCCGCTGATATTGCTGAAGCCGAAGAAGACATCGCCGCCGGCAGATTCAGAGAATTAAAATCGCTGAAAGATTTAAGGTGAATAAATCTCAATGAGGATTATTCCAACCGCAAAA
>CAYOLX010000046.1:0-6518 GCA_964404915.1 uncultured Candidatus Saccharibacteria bacterium
TAAAATTAAAAACCGCTTCAATCGTTAATTGTATCACAATTTTGTGCCAAATTCAAATCGCGTGAAGAGAAATCAAGCGATGCCAAACATTGATCAATCTGATGATAAAATGCCGGCAAATCGCCGCCATTGGCGATGGAAAAACGGCCATGGCGGCACATTTTTCAAGCTGTTGCGCCGCGCTGTCGGCCGACGTGACTTCTCGCGCCTCCGCGCGGCAAAATTCGGCGAAAGTTATTTTTTCGCCGCTCGGCGCCATTCTGAACAAAATCCGCGCGAAACGAATTTCCCGCGGCGCGACCACATCAATTAAAGCAAAATTTTTGGCGCCCGCCAAAACTTCAATCTCGCCGGGATTTCTGATGCTGGTAATCACCGCGTTTTTTGTTTTGCCGATTTTTGCCAATGCCATTTTTGAAAAAACGCCCGCGCCATTGATTTGTCTCATTTGGCACCCGATATCCTGCAGATTCCGGCGAGTCGGCGGCAGTTTTCTTTTTTTGGCCTCATCACGAATAAAATCCGACAAAGATATGTGAACAAATCCTTTTTGGACCAAATATCGCGCGAAAGTGTCTTTTCCCGCGTCCATTTTTCCGGTAACCCCAATTATCATAATTTAAATTCTTGTTAACAATTAATGATTAAAAATTATGTTACCACTTTGCCTTGTGCAAGCCGATGTTATATCCAAAGCGATTGAACAAAAGATGCAAAAAGAATGTCATCACAAAGATCGCGCCCCAAACCAACAGATCACCCGTTAAATATCTACCCACATAGACACCCAAAAAAACGAAACTGCCGATAACATAATTGGTTTGATCCCAAGGCATAAACGGCGCGCCGGGCGGCAAATTCAATCGCCGTTTGATAAACGCCGCGCCCAAATCTCCCGCCACCGCGCCGCCGGCAAACAACAACGAAAACGCCCACAAATTAACTGATTTATAGTCCAGCAAGGATAATTCCATCGCCCATGAAAATTGATAGAGCCACCACTGCAAAAGCGCCACGCCCATTCCCACCACAATTGCACACAACGCACCGCGCCAAGTTTTGTGATCGCCAAAAATCCGCTTGCCGCGCCAAGTCTTGCCCAAGTCCACCGGCCTTGCCAAAAAATCAAAAACTTTGGCATTCCTAACCAAAGGCGGCGTCATATTGGCAAAATATGCCGGCAGAAAAAAATACAAGCAAGAAATAATAAAAATAATTGCCTCCATTATTGCCACTTTACTACTTTATTGATAAAATTTCCAATATGATTAAATGCGACCTGCATATTCACAGCAAATATTCTTTTGACAGTTTGGCCGATCCCAAAAAAATCGTTGATTTGGCGCTGGCGCGCGGCATTCAATGCGTTGCCATTGCCGATCACGGCAATATTAAAGGTTGTCTTGAAGCGCGAAACTACATTCAAAAAAACAATCTGCCGATTTTGGCGATTGTCGCCGAAGAAGTGAAATCAAAACAGGGCGATATTTTGGCGCTAAATATTAAAGAGCGAATCCCCGATCATTTGCCCGCCGATGAAGTTTTTCAAGAAATCAAAAAACAGGGCGGAATGAGCGTTATCGCCCATCCTTTCGGTTTATTTTGCGGCTTCAAAGAAAAATTGGAAAATTATCTGGGACGATTTGACGGCATTGAAATCATCAACAGCTCGGTATTCGCGGGCAATCAAACCGCCAAAGAATTCGCGAAAAAACACAACCTGCTGTTCACCGTCGGTTCCGACGCGCATTTTGTCAATCGATTCATTGGCGGCGTTTGGCTGGAATTGCCGCTTAACTGGTCGCCCGATTTAACCGCCGATCAAGTTATCGCCGCCATCAAACAAAAAACCGGCAACTCTGCCGGCACTCCCCAACCCTTTCTCTCCAAAGCCCTTGACCACTCCTTTCGCTCCCTCGCCAAACTCAAAGTTTTATCCGGTAAAATTAACAACAACTCACATCTTGGAAAGTAAAAAATATGCTCACGAAAACATTCAAGCTCCCAAAAACTGTTCAAAATTATTTTTTGATATGATTTGCAAATCTCCTTGCCCGCCCAAATCTTTGGTGAAAATTTGTTGGATTTTGGATGAAACCGCGCGCGGCTTCCACTTGAATTCATAGCCGCTCAAAACGCGGTTTTTGCTTTCAATCAAGTCAATTTCTTCTCCTTGATAGGAACGCCAAAAATAATATTCCGGATCGCGCGACAACGCATCATTTCTCTTCATTCTCTCAACCAGGCAAAAATTTCCCCAAAGCTGACCGATATCGCCGCGCCGCTCAAGCGGACTGAAATCGCCAATCACCGCGTTGCGAATCCCCAAGTCGCAAAAAAAATATTCCCTCATCTTGGAAATTGATTTGCGCTTGTTGGTAAAATAGGGCGGCAAAGGAAAGATAATATTCAATTTACGCAAAATATCCAGATAATTCAAAACCGTTTTGGCATCAATATCCAATGTGTCGGCCAATTCGGTGGTGGAAACTTGCCCGCCGATTTGCAATGCCGTCGCCTTTAACAAGTTTTCCAGCGAGCGGGCGTTTTTGATGTATTCAATATTTAAAACATCCTTGAAAAGATAATTTGACGCGATATTTTTGATGATTGCCTCTTTGATTTTTTTGTCCGGCGACATCATCACTTCCGGATATGATCCGAAAACCAACGCGCTTTCAAGATTGAATTTGTTCGCGCTCTGGGCTTCGGCAAAAGATAGCGGATACATCGTGAATGAAAAATATCTTCCGGTGAGGGGCTCGTTAATGGTGTTGGAAAGCTCAAACGCCGACGATCCGGTGGCGATTATTTTCAGATTCGGCAAATTGTCAAAAATCACCTTCAACTTGATGCCGATATTTTCAATTCTTTGCGCCTCGTCAATTATCATCAATTCGTATTTTTCAAATTGCGCCACCATCGTTCGCGTGGCTTCTTTCAACCGATCGCGGTCATCAGACAGATCCCCGTTTAGATAGATCGCATTTTTGAATTTTTCCAAAATCATTTTCACCAGCGTGGTTTTGCCGGTTTGGCGCGCGCCATAAATAATCAAAATTTTCCTTTTATCAAGGTTTTTCAAAATTTTTTCTTCCAAATAACGTTTGATTTTAAGCATAAAATCGGCAATTTTCGCCAAAATTTAAATTTATGGAATATAATCCATAAATTTAAAATAGCGCTTTTCCCCGTCCATGTCAATGAAACGCGCAATCAATGTTTTCAAAGTGGGAAAGCTTGAAGCGCGGGCCGAGGATTTTTCGAAAAATTTCGGGGCGGTCGTCGGGCAACATCTCCACGGCGATGACGTCAATTTGCCATTTTGAATCCAGCGGAATTTTGTTTTTTATCAGCCACATCTCCGCCGCTTTGGCGATTTTCCATTTTTTGGTTTCGTTAACTTTATCTTGCGCCAGATATTTGCAATTGGCGTTGATTGTTTTGACCTCCACAAACGCGAACAGATCGCGCTTTTTGGCGACAATGTCCACTTCGGCGATTTTGGGTCCGTGTTGCGCGCGCAAGAAAAAATTGCGATCCAAAATCCGATAACCCTTGCTTTTCAGATAATCGGCGGCAATCGCCTCTCCCCGCGCGCCGGTGATTTTAGCAGTCGTTTTTTGAGGCGGCATCATATTGAAGGATCTTTTGTCAAATCAAGCCCAACTGCAATTTCCATTTTTCGGCTGCGAAAAATTCATTGCTCGGCGGCAAATTTTAAACCTGAAAATTTTGTTTTAACCTTAATTTGGCAACAGACCCTTTCAAGATATCAAAATTATCCAAGCTATACAATTTTTGTTTCACCGTTTATTTGTATTATAATGTGTTTGAGTCTATTCATCATAATTCCGATTTTATGAGCAATGCCAATAAATTGATTCTGGCCGCGATACTTTTGGCGGCCGCGTCAATGCTCTCTTTTGACGCGGCAATAAAACAAAAAGCTCCGGACAATGATCAAAACACTGATTTCATTTTGTATTACGGCGCAACCTGCCCGCACTGCGAGACCGTTGAGAATTATATTGCCGAAAATGACTTGGCCGAAAAATTGCAAATTGAGCAAAAAGAAGTTTCAAGCGGCCGGACAAACCGGGACGAATTCATACAAATCGCTCAAAATTGCGGCCTCGGTGCGGAAAATTTAGGCGTGCCGATGCTCTGGGACGGCAAAACGCAAAAGTGCTATTCGGGCGACGAAACAATCATTGATTTCCTGAAACAAGCGAATGCAAAACAGCCATTATGAAAAACAAAATCGTGTTTTTTATTTTTATTTTTGCCGCGGCGGCGGGAAAAGCCGAAGCGGTTTGCCCGGTGTGCACCGTGGCCGTGGGCGCCGGCGTCGGTCTTTCGCGCTGGCTGGGCATCAGCGACTTGATCACCGGATTATGGCTGGGCGCGTTTTTGCTTTCGCTGGCTCTGTGGGCAGTTGACTGGCTGGACAAAAGAAAAATCCGTTCGCCGTTCGCCAAATTCGCCATGATTTTGGCCAGCTACGCCATGGCAATCGTGCCGCTTTATTACGCCAAAATCACTGCCCATCCGGTTGATTTTCTCCGTTTGGCCGCTCAAGACAAATTGATTTTGGGAATTATTGAAGGAACAGCTGTGTTTTTCTTTGCCGCGAAATTGTATGAATTTTTGAAAGAGCGCAACCACGGACGCGCCCATTTTCCCTTTGAAAAAATCGCCATACCCATCGCGCTTCTTGCTTTTTTTTCGTTGATACTCCATTTTTTAACAATTTAAAAATATGAAAACGCTCAACGGACAGATAAAAAACATTGATGAATTCGTCGCCAAAATTGATGAAATGAAAAAGAAAGACAAAATGGATCTTTCCCGCGATCAGGATCTTGCCATCGCGATCATGAACTTGGTGAGTATTGAGGAGCATTTCTTTTTCACCGCCGAAAAAACCGGCGACAGAAAGTATTATGATTTGCTTTCCGAAACGCGCGAAATACGCAAAGAATTGCTCAAAAAAATTGTTGGCGAGCCCGAAGGCGAAGTTTGGTGCATTTCAAAACATCTGCTGGCGGCGTCTTACCGCTTGATGGAAGTGGGCACCAAGGAATTGGCGGCAAACAAAAACAATGCCTATGATTTTTTTGAAAAATCTTTCAAGCTCTACACTTTATTCTGGGGATTGAATATGGGCGCCATTGACGCGGCCGGAATAAAAAAAATCGGCGATGGCGCCATTGGCAAAAACGACGAAAAACCGCAAGGATTTATGGGAAAGCTCGGCAACTTGGTCAAACGGGCAATCAACTGTTGCATTGAGTGACTAGTCCGCCGTGATTTTTGAATCCAAACTCTTTACCTCTTCGGCAAATTCGCCTCGAGCCAGCCGCGCGGCAAATTTTTTGGGAAAGATGATTTTGACGCCTGATACCAACAGCACCTCTATTCCCTCTTCTTCGCCAATGATTTTATTTTCCGCTGCCGAACAGCGTTTTTTTTCTTCAAAATTCGTTTCTTTTGCGACATCATCATCGCCGTCATTTTCACTCTCTTCGCCGTCGGGCAAAATCAAACGATTTTCTTTTAATATTCCAGCAAATTCAAATGTGGCGACAAAATTTTTGGCCGCCCGCGGCGCGGCGGCAAAAGAAATACCATAGTCGGAAACCAAAATCGCGGGCAAATTTTTGGGCAAAACTTGGCCCGAAAACCGCGCGGCAAGCGCGGCAAACAGCGCGGGTTTTGTGGCGGCGGCAAAAATTTCTTTTTGCGAAAAACTTCGCGCGTCATCAAAAAGCGGCAAAGCAAAATCGGCAACGGAATAATTACCCGCGAATCGTTCCAAAAACCCGAAATGCGCCAGCGCGCCGATCTTGCCCGACGCCGCGCCGCAAAATCCGGCATAGCCCATTCCTCGCGCCAGCGCGGCGCGCGAATGCGGCCCCCGCCCCAAATTTTGGTAAATTTTTTTTGCCGCCAAAATCGCGGCCGGCAAATCCAGCAAAGGATAGGCGCGGCTGCGAACTTTTTTGCCGCCGCCGGAAGTTTTGTTTTTCCCCAATTTTTGCGCCATTTCTTTATTTTTATCTTTTTTTATCTTATCAAACTAATTACTCAACCGCAACCACTCAATCCCCCGCTTAAAAAATAGCTTAATCCACAGGGCAACAGAGTTTTCCACAGATGATAAGATAAATTGATTATTTTTATCTCAAATTTAGGATAAAAATATATATGCGCCACCTATCTCCCCTGTGAATAAGTGCCTCAACCTAAAGGGTCTGCTACCAAATTAGGGTCAACTGCAATTTCCATATTTCGGCTGCGAAAAATTCATCGCTCGTCGACAGATTTAGTTTAAATATGCCTCCTCACTCTTCATTTTTCTCGCTCAAAATCTGAAAATTTCGTTCTGAACCTAATTTGGCAACAGACCCTTAAACAAAAACCGCCCTTTGGCGGAATCACACGAAATCTACTGCCTTGTGGACAAGGTAGTGAATTTTCGGCCAGATTTTTTAATAAAAATCCGAAATCGCAAA
>CAYOLX010000047.1:0-6447 GCA_964404915.1 uncultured Candidatus Saccharibacteria bacterium
GCGCGCGACATCAGCCCCCCTTTCATCTCGGCGGCAACCAAATCTTTTTCTTTTGCCGCGGCTTTGGCATAAGTGGTCATGGTTGATCCCAGCAATGTCAAAAATATCCACGCCACGGCGGGCAAATAAAAATCGGGTAAACCAACGAATAACAATCCGAAAAGCAGAATCGCCTCAACATAACGATCGGCAATCGTATCCCAATAGGCGCCCAGTTTGGTTGCCATTTTTTTGCGCCGCGCCACCGCGCCGTCGATAAAATCCAGCGCGGCGGAAATCAAGAAAAATGCCAGCGCGACCCAATAATCACCGCTGATCAAAAAGCACAGCATTGCCACCGCGCCGAAAAGCGAATAGGCGGTGTATTGATTGGGAGTGAGCGGCAATCGCGCAAAAACATCCGCCGTCTTATCTTCCAACCCTTTGAATAAATTACGATGAAGGTCGAGCATTTTAAATAGAATTCGCCGAGGTCGCACCTCGCCGATTACAGCGAGGAACAACCCCTGAAATACAAATTAGCGGTCGCGTTTGCCGGCGATAAATTCTTCCACCATTTCATATGCTTGCGCGTCGGTAAACTGCGCCGGCGGATGCTTCATAAAATAACAGGAGGGACTGGTGAGCGGACCGCCAATGCCGCGATCTTGGGCTAATTTCACCGTGCGAATCGCGTCAATGACCACTCCCGCAGAATTGGGAGAATCTTCCACGCTTAGCCGCAATTCAATTTCCACCGGAATATCGCCGAATTTTCTGCCCTCCATTCTAATATAGCAAACTTTATTATCCTTCAAAAACGGCACCCAATCCGAAGGACCGATGTGCAAATTATCATAGCTCAATCTTTTGCCCAATTGTGATTCCACGCTTTCGGTTTTGGAAATCTTTTTTGATTTTAGCCGGTCGCGCGACAGCATATTCAAGAAATCGGTGTTGCCGCCAAAATTCAATTGATAGGATCGATCAACAATCACGCCGCGGTTGGCAAACAGCTTGCTCAAAGTTCGGTGCACGATCGTGGCGCCGATTTGAGATTTAATGTCATCGCCCACGCAAGGAATATTTTTCTCTTTGAATTTATTGCCCCAATTTTGGTCGGAAACAATGAAAATCGGCATGCAATTAACAAAGCCGCAACCGGCATCCAGCGCGGCTTGCGCGTAATATTCGGCGGCTTTTTGCGATCCCACCGGCATATAGCTCACCAAAACGTCAATTTTCGCTTTTTTTAATTCCTCGGCGACGTCAACCGGCTTTTCATCGGAAACGATAAATGATTGGTCTTCGGGATAATCTTGCATATGATCGGCAACCCCGTCCAGCACCGGCCCCATTTGCACTTTCACGCCGGTTTCAGGCACGTCTTTGCAAAAAATCTTGGTGCAATTGGGTTTTTCAAAAATCGCGGCGGCAACATCTTTGCCCACTTTGCGCGCGTCAACATCAAACGCCGCCGCGATTTGAATGTCGCGCGGCACGTAGTCGCCGATAACGTTGTGCATCAACCCTGGCACCGGCTCATCATCCTTGCCGATATATTTATAATAAGTGATCCCCTGCACCAAGCTGGAACAGCAGTTGCCGATGCCGGCAATCGCCAGCCGAATTTTTTTCCCCTCCGCGTTTGTGTTTTCTTGCATATTTTTGTTATTATTAAACGTAGATAACTTTATTTCACCCGACGCAACTATTTTACCATTGTAAAATACAATGTCAAATCCCGCTAAAAATCGATCTCGGACTTTAAGTTTTTACTTTTTCATTTTAACTTTTTAATTATCCCATGCTCCCCATTCAACGTTTGGAAAAATCAAATACCAAGGAAAATCTCTGGGTCTATATTCTGGCGCTTTTGGACAAAGCGCCGCGTTATGGATGGGAAATTCCCAAATTGATTGAGCAAAACTTCGGCTTCCGTCCGGGTAAAATCACTCCCTACCGGGTGTTCTATCGCCTCCAAGCCGATAAATTCGTCAAAAGCCGAACGGAAAATCGGCGGCGCATCTATGAGATTACCGCGGCGGGCAAAAAGGAGCTGGCCGCCGCCAGAGCTTTCTATGAAAATATTCTATCAAAACTAGATTAGACCTGCCGATTAAAAGATTTCCGCGGGTGAAACCCGCGCAATATGAATAACAATGAAATTGCGCAAAATTTAAGCGAGATTGCCGATTTGTTGGACATCAAAGGAGAAAAGCCGTTTCGCATTCGCGCCTATCGCAAAGCGAGTGAAATTTTGACGTCTTTGCCGCAAAATTTGGCGGAATTTTATAAAAAAGAAAAAAAACTGCCCAAAATCACGGGCATCGGCACCAGCATCGGCGGCAAAATTGAGGAATTTTTAAAAACCGGCAAAATAAAATATTTAAAAGAACTGCGAGAAGAAACCGCCATTCGCCAAGTGATAACCTGCTTTTTTGAAACCAAAGGCGTGAACCTTGAAGAGCTCAAACGCAGCGCCCGCAAGCGCGACATCGTCTATTCGCGATATACCAAGCCCGCCAAACAATTGATTGAGCTGGCCGGATCTCCCCAAAAAGCCAAGGATGCCATCAAAAAGGTGGCCGATTGGGCCAATTCCCGCAAGCTGGATTATGCCATTGAAACCGTGTTTAAAAAATGGCTGGAATTGGATCGGTTAAAGCCAAAAGAAGTGGTGAAAAAGCCGTTTTATCGCGGCGATCCGATGATTTGGTCGGAGAATCGCAAAAAATGGTTTGTCATCACCGCCGCCGGAGAATGGCTGGAATATGCCGATAAAAAAGAGCTGATTGAATGGCGAATCGTTGATTAGTTTAAAACGGAAAAATCAAAATGCAAAATGACAATTGAAAATGTAAAATTTGAAATTCAATAATTTTAAACTTTACATTTTCATTTTGATTTTTGATTTTTAAATTTTTAATTATTGTTATCATCTTGAATTGACATTTTTTGAAAAATTTTGTTAGAATACCAGCATTAATATTCCAAATTGCGATATGTTAAATTATTATGATTTGCGCCGCGGGGTGCAATTTATTATGGACGGCCAGCCTCACGAAGTGCTGGAATTTCAACAGATAAAAAAAGCGCGCGCCGCGGGGTTGTTGCAAACAAAAATCAAAAACCTCATCACCGGCAAAGTGCTGGAAAGAACTTTCCATCAAGGAGACACCTTTGAGGAAACCGAGATTGAAAGAATTTCGGCAAAGTTTATTTATGCCAATAAAGACAAATTTGTTTTCGCGCAAACCGGCGATCCGTCAAAAAGATTTGAACTTGAACAATCCCAAATCGGCGGCGGCGCGAAATTTTTGGCTCCGAATATGGAGGTTGAAGCCAATCTTTATGATGGTCAAATCATCGGCGTGAATTTGCCGATAAAAGTCCAGCTCAAAGTTAAAGAAGCCGCCCCCGGAGTGAAGGGCAATCGCGCCCAATCGGGCACCAAGGCGGTGGTTTTGGAAACCGGCGCCACAATGCAAGCGCCGCTGTTCGTCCAAGTCGGCGACATTTTGGAAATCAACACCCAAACCGGAGAATATTCCAAGAGAGTGTAATCATATAATCATACGCTTCGCCAAACATATAATCATTTAATCATTAACACAAAAACGCCTTGCGGCGTTTTTGTTTTTTATCCCCGATATTTAAATGTTTAAATGCTTATATGTCCGATTCTTCAGCAAATTTTCTTGCCTTCTTTTCTTTTTTCGGCGTCCCCGATCTTTTTTCTTTTGCTTTGTTTTTTATCTCAATCAATTTTTCCAACAACGCGCCAATTCCCGCCACGCTGATGGAAAACGAAACCACTTTGTTGCGCACATCGCCAATCGCCGCTTTTGCCTCGCCGACAACATTTTTGATTTCGGTTTCAATGGAAATTATTCGCCGCAAAACTTTCACCGAAAAGAACAGCACAATCAACAACAGCAAAAACCAAGTCAAAAAGAACAGCGCGCCGAAAAAATAAAAAATGGTTTCAATCATAAAAATTTTGATGATGTTATGTTTTCATTGTCGCCCAAAATCATCGCTCCGTCAAGAAATCTAGGGTTGGAATAATTCTTCGGGGATGAAGCGCGCGTCGCCAACGCCCTCAAATTGTTTTGCCGTCGCCTCAATCTGCGCCCGCAAAATCCCAACCCGGCAGGAACCGCCCCCGGTTTTATTCTGCGGATCGGCAAATTCCAGCGTCAAAACTCCGTCCGCCAAATTCGCGCCCTTCAATTCCAATCCCGCCAATGGAAATTCCGTGGTGATCCCCGCGGCAATTTCTTCATCGGTTAATTCCCCTTTTATCAACAAATTCACCGCATCCTGAATCGGCGTTTGCGTAACCGCGACCTCGCGCTCAACGGCGACCAATCCCGCCGGAGAGCACATTATGTTTCCCGACTCATCCTTGTCGTTTTCGGGATTGTAATAATAAAGCGAAATTTGACGCGTTTGCTCATTATTGATTTGACCGTTTTCCAGTATCAACCCATTATCCCGCTCCAAGCAATTTTGCCAAACCGCCCACCCCGCAATCAAAATACCAACAACCAAAACCAAGAAAATTATTTTTTTCATATTTTTTAGCATCTTTAAAGAGTAAAACGAGCGGAACAAGTTCCGCCTCCGCAAAAAAGTTATATCGGCCGCGCGCCAAGGGACGCGCTCCCGCAATATCGCTTTCTCATGAAAACGCATGACGCGGGCGAATCAAAACTTTCTGGTTTTGATTCCGGCGATTTTGTCTTAATGAACTATCTTCCTCCCCCTTGGTCATGAAAATTACCAATTAAATAATTTTCACGGAAAAATCTTGTGCGCTTCTCGACGACGGATCCTCTCATAACAAACCTCCTGAATTTAATTTGTTCTTTTAACTCAATGCATAGCGACGCGAATAAAAATCTTACGCGCCGTTATCACGCTAAACGGAGGTCTTTTAAACCGCCCCCTTGTCATTAATAATACCATTATATCAAAAACAAAAACCCGCGCAACAGATCGCGGATTTTTGCAATAATTTTATTCCACCCTTCGGGCGAACCATCCTATGTCAAGCTGTTAGACCCGCTGATTAAAAATTGGCTTTTTGGCCGCCTTCTTTCATTCGCTTTTTGCAACCGCAAACGCAATCCTCGGGGCATTGGCAACAGCGAAAACAATAGATCGGATTGCATCGGCAAGCGTCCTGTTCGTTTTCCAGCGGCATTCTGCAAACCTTGCACTTGTCAAACTCTTGTTGTTTGTCGGTAAACATATTTTTTAAATTTTTAATTTTTAATTTTCCATTTTTTATTTACTGATTATCCCACATCCGCCCCAAAACGCAAAATCGCCGAATTCAAAAATTTTTGTGGCGGCCGCGTTTGAGCTGAATTTTGGTTTGTTTGATGAATTTGCCAAAATCGCGATCCTTGCGCTTTTTTTCAATTTCACTCATTTCATAAAAATCAGCTTCCTTTTTCAGATCAGAGTAATTTTGATATTTTTCCTCATCCAGCCGACCGGATTCAATCGCCGCCCGCACCGCGCATCCCGGTTCGTTAGTGTGGGTGCAATCCGTATATTTGCATTCGCGCGCCCGCGCGGCAATCTCTCCAAATAAGTCGTCAATTCCTTCGCCGCAATCGGCCATCCCCACCTCTCTCATCCCGGGATTGTCAATCACGATGCCGCCGTTTTCAAGAAAATGAATCTGGCGAACCGTGGTGGTGTGGCGGCCGCGATCGGTGCGAACATCTATTTCGCCGGTTTTCATTATCTTTTTGCCCAGCAATTTGTTGATTATCGTTGATTTTCCCACTCCCGAAGATCCCAAAAAACAATAGGTTTTCCCCTTGACGATTTTTGCCTTCAGCTCATCCAATCCCCCGCCCGCCAACGCGCTAACGCCAACCAACTCAACCGCGCCCAAACGATTTTTAATTTGGCTTGTTTTTTCTTCCAACTCCTCTCGCGGGATTAAGTCGGTTTTGTTTAGAATTATAATCGGCTCAATGCCTCCATCGCGCGCCAAAGCAAAATAGCGCTCAAGGCGATTCAAATTATAATCGCCGTCAACGGACTCAACAATAAACGCCGCGTCAATGTTGGCGGCAATGATTTGAACCTCGTCTTTGCCGCGCCTTCTTTTGATGATCGTTTTTCTGGGCAAAACGCGATGAATCACCGCTTGCCCCTCTCCCAAATCGGAAATTTCCACCCAGTCGCCCACCGCGGGATAATCCCGCTCCGATCGCGCGCCAAACATTTGCTTGCCGGTGATTTTCGCCCGATATTCGCCGCCCGCCCCAACCGCGCGATATAAATCCTTGTGTTGAGCAACAATCCGCGCCGGCAAAAACCCTTCCTGCCCGCCATCGCCGGCAAAAAAATCGCCATACCCCAAATCCTCCAATTTCATATTTTTCATCGTTAAATTATGCCAACTATCTAATAATTTCATTTGCCGCCATTATCGCACAC
>CAYOLX010000048.1:0-6341 GCA_964404915.1 uncultured Candidatus Saccharibacteria bacterium
CAAAACCGCCAACTGATTTTTTCGCCCAAAATTCCCTACAATTTGGTCGCCGAGTCCGCCGAAGCGGGCGAGGCGAATTTGACAATTCCTCGCTGGTGCCGAGGGGGAGATTTGAACTCCCACAGGTCGCCCCACCGGCTCCTAAGGCCGGCGCGTCTGCCAATTCCGCCACCTCGGCAAAATATCCGCTCCACCTCATTATTATCCCATAACCGCCAAAAAGTAAAACAAAAGCGGGCTCTCGCCCGCCTAATTTGATGTTATTGGATAATCTTCTACAATACATTTTGCGGCAATCTCGCTTTGAATTATGACCAGACCTAATTCCTAAATCATTCTCGTCAAAAATTCAAACGAAAACGGCCTTTGCAGCACGAGGCCGTTCTCGCAATATCTAATCTCTATTTGACGGCTCCAAGAATAAAGGTTGCAATACCCTTCGACAAAAGAGCAATAATAATACCGATTGCCGCATACATGATACTCTGCCTCGCTTTCGAAATTGTATCAGCATCTCCCCCGGCGGTTATAAATTCATATCCCGCTTTGATAATATAAAAAACCGCAACTAAAACTAAGAATCCAATCACATAATTGGCAATCGTCTCCGCAGTGGCATTTAAACTGGTCGTGGGAAATGTCACTTTCATGGTCGCATCTCCCGCAGCACTGGGATCAATCAGCCCCTGGGCAAGACCAATCAATGGCAATGCAATTAACGTTATTATCAACATTGACAGGTTTTTCATTTTTTTATTCATAATCATTTGTATAAATTATTATAAATAATCTCTATCGACCTTTTAATCAGTTATTTAAATTGACATTTACTCCCGCCCCCACAGCATCAAGGGCAACATTCACAATAATTTGCGCCAATAACGCAATAATCAACCCCACGACAGCCCCAAGGATAGTCTTTTTGGCTTTAATCACTTTTTCTTGATCGCCCTCGGCGGTAACCAAATTAAAGCCTGCCCAAATAATCATAAAGATAGTGGCAAGAACCACAAATCCAAGAAAATATTGAGCGATTTTAGCCGCTATATCGCCAAGATTCACATTAGGAATATCGGCGCTAACGTCTTGGGCGCGGACAATTAACGGCAGAAAAAAAATCGCGGTAATTATCAAATATGATTTTTCTAGAATTTTTTTCATGGTCTTCTTGAATATTGTTCAAGCCAAAATTGCGATAAGGTTATTGAAATTAAACCTGTGAGATAGCCGTGTCGCTTATAAAACATTTCTTATCGCGGTAACCAGCGCGCTGGATAACGCGATAATCAATAACCCAATAACGGAATATTGAATAATCTGTTTGCCTTTAGTCACTTTTTCCTGATCTCCTTGCGCCAGCGCGATTTCAAAACCTCCCCAAACAATCGCAATCGGACAAATAATTATCCCTAATCCAAAAATCACATTGGCAATTTTACCAATAATACCCTCTATATCTAAACCGTCAGAGTCGGGATCGTTGGGATCAACTACAATCGGCGGGCGCAAAGAGACGCTATCGCTTTGCGTTATTGAAACTTGCGCAAAAAAAAGCAGTGCTAAACAGCTGGCGGCAAAAATAATAAATTTTAATGTTTTTTCTGGCAACATAATCACTATGCACTTACAATGTCAAAAATAATCGCTTTAATCACCGCCGAAAGCGCGATTATCAATAAACCAACCACCGCATAGGTAATAATTTTTTTCCCTTGCTCGGTTCTCTTCTGATCTCCGGAAGCAGTGGCAATATTAAATGCGCCCCACAAAATTAAAATCGGGCAAACAATTATCGCCACGAAAAACAAAAACCCCAGCACGCCGTCAATCATTTCGGACAATCCTTTGTCGCCAGCGCCGCCCGGATTGCCGGTGAGCGGATTGGTAAATGACCCGGTGAATTCTTCGGCGCAAACGACCTTTGCGGCAAGCAAAGTAACGGCGATTGATATCGGTCTAAAAATTTTGAAAATCATATTCATACCTCGATAGGTATATTATCGCAAACTAATTATTTTTTTGCAAATATCAGGCCGTAGTGAAAGCTTCCCGCGTCAAACTCATCGGTCAATTCAAATCCGGCGCGCGCGGCGATTTCTTTTATTTTCTCGGGAGAAATTTTTTCGTCCGGACCGATCCGCGCCGATTTTTTCCAATCAATGACCAAAATTTTTCCGCCGGGCTTGAGCGTTCTTTTGGCTTCACTAAACGCCGCGTCTTTATCGTCTATCTGAAACAGCAAATTGGTCATCAGCGCCAAATCCAGCGAATCCGCCCGCAAGCGGGAAATTGTTTTTTCAATGTCGCCTTTGACAAACTCAATGTTTTCCAATCCCGCCACGCGCGCGCGGCTGCGCGCAGCTGAAAGCGGCTCTTCCAGCAAATCAATCGCCCAAACCTTGCCGTGCTCCAGCAAACGCGCGACGGCAATCGCCCACTCCCCCGATCCGCAACCGAAATCCGCGGCAAACATATTGCGCTTTAATGCCAAATGCTCGGTTAAAATTTTTTGCGGATTGATAAAAACCATCAAAGATAAATCCTAAATCCCAATCTCTAAATTCTAAACAAATCCAAACACCCAAAATCCAAAAATGAAAACTAAAAATCCTTTACTCTTTTGTTTTAGATTTTGAAATTTAGATTTTTGATTTGTTTAGGGATTAGGATTTGGTGATTAGAATTTGAAATTGCTTTGTTTTCGTTATTTACCCGCCAGAATGCTTCGGGGCTCTACCCCGGGGATGAATGGCGGGGAAACAAACTTTTCCGATCGCGTAGCGAAGCGAAGTGGCGGAATACGTCGGGGCTCTGCCCCAGCGTAGTTTATTTTAACAAAGCAATTTTTCAGATGCAACTGGCCGAGGCGACTTTGTCGCCGTCTTCCAAGCGCATAATGCGCACGCCTTGCGTCGGGCGCGAGAGCACCGAAATTCCTTCAATCGGCACGCGGATCACCTGCCCTTTTTTGGAAATCACCATCAGTTCTTCCTCGTCTGTCAATACGAATGAGGTCACCAGCTCTCCGGTTTTGGCGGTGATTTCCGCCGCCTTGATGCCCGAACCGCCGCGCCCTTGCAGACGATATTCTTTGATTTTGGTGCGTTTGCCATAGCCGTTTTCCATCACCACCAGCATCAGCGGTTCGGCGTTTTTAACCGACTTGTCCTCCGAAGTTTTAACGAAAGACGAAATAACATCCATTCCCACCACTTCGTCGCCGCGCTTCAAGGTGATCGCTTTGTTACCGGCGGCTTGCCGTCCCATCGGGCGCAAATCTTTTTCGGCAAAGCGCACCGACTGTCCTTTTTTGGTCACCACGACAATCTCGTCATTGCCGGAAGTTTTGGCGACTTTGCGCAACGCGTCGCCCTTTTTCAAGGTGATGGCGATCAGTCCCGAGCGGCGAATATTGTCAAAATCCTCAATGGCGGTTTTTTTGGCAATCCCGTTTTTGGTCACAATTAAAAGATACTTGCAATCTTGACCCTGCCCATTGCCGTTGTTTTTGGTTTTATTTTTACCCGCCTTATCCTTCGTAGCTTCAGCGGAGAAGGAGCCCAAAGACATTAAATAGAGCACTTTCTCTTGCGGCGCCAGATCCAAAAAGTTAACCAGCGCCCGCCCTTTGGCAACGCGCGCGCCCTCGGGGATTTCATAGGCAAGGGTTTGAAAAACTCTGCCCGCGTCGGTGAAAAATAAAACGCGATCATGGGTATTGGCAACCAGCGATTGTTCCACAATATCGTCGCCCACGGTTTTTAACCCGATGATTCCCTTGCCGCCGCGCTTCTGGATTTTGTAATTTTTCGGATCAATGCGCTTGATATAGCCCGAATTGGTCAGAGTGATTGCCACCTCCTCGTCGGGAATCAAATCGGCTTCGGAAATTTCTCCGATCTTGTGAACAAAAACTTTGGTGCGCCGCTCGTCACCATAGGTTTCTTTGGCTTTCGCCAATTCTTTTTTTATCACCGCTTTGATTTTTGCCGGGCTTTTTAGAATGCCGGCATATTCTTCAATTTTGGCGTGCAATTCTTTCAATTCATTGTCAATTTTTTGCCGCTCCAGCTTTGCCAGCGCCGCCAGCTTTGTTTCCAAAATCGCGTTGGCTTGAATTTCGTCCAGCTTGAATCGTTTCATCAAGTTATTGCGCGCGTCCTCGCGGTTTTCCGATTTTCTGATGATGCGAATCACTTCGTCAATATCGGCCAAGCACTTCACCAACCCCTCCAAAATGTGCGCCCGCTCTTTAGCGCGATCCAATTCAAATTGAATGCGCCGCGTCACCACCTGCTTGCGGTGTTCCAAAAAATAATTCAACACTTGCGCCAAATTCAACACTTCCGGCTGGATGCCGTCCACCAGCGCCAGCATATTCAAATGAAATGTCCGTTGCAAGTCGGTGAATTTATAGAGCCGGTTGAGAATTTTTTGCGGCTGGGCGTCGCGGTTTAGATCAATTGCCACCCGCAGACCGTCCTTGTCGGATTCATCGCGCACGTCTTTGACGCCGTCAATCTTTTTTTCCGACACCAGCTTGGCAATTTGCTCCAACAAGCCCGACTTTTGCACCTGATAGGGAATGGCGGTAATCAAAATTTGATAGCGGTCGGTTTTTTCGTTTTGGACAATCTCGGCTTTGCCGCGGCACACGATCGGCCCCTTGCCCTGCGAATAGGCGGCAATAATTTCCTTGCGGTCAAAGATCTCCCCTCCCAACGGAAAATCCGGACCTTTGATGAATTCAAACAAATCCGGAGTGGTTGCTTTGGGATTGTCGATCAAATAAATCAGCGCGTCGCAAACTTCGTTGAGATTGTGGGACGGAATGTTGGTCGCCATTCCCACCGCAATCCCCAAGGAACCGTTTAACATCAATTGCGGCAAGGGACACGGCAACACCGATGGTTCCTTGCGCGTGCCATCATAGTTATCAACAAAATCCACCGTGTTTTTGTCAATATCCTCCAAAATCGCTTCTCCCGCGCGCGACAACCGCGCCTCAGTGTAGCGCATCGCGGCGGCGGAATCCCCGTCAATGCTGCCAAAATTGCCTTGACCCTGCACCAGCGGATAGCGCAACGTGAAATCCTGCGCCAAGCGCACCATCGTGTCATAGACCGAAGAATCTCCGTGCGGATGATAGCGCCCCAGCGCCGAACCCACCACCGTGGCCGATTTGCGGTATTTGGCGGTGTGGCGCAACCCTTCTTCCAGCATCACGTACAAAACGCGCCGCTGGACGGGCTTTAGACCGTCGCGGACGTCGGGAAGCGCCCGCGCCACAATCACCGACATTGCGTAGTCAATATAGGAATCCTTTATCATTGACACAATCTCGGCGGGCTTGACCTGCTCAAATTGAAGCTTTTCCTGATTATCGCCCTTGCTTTTGTTGTCTTTAGCCGGCTTCTTGTTTGCCATAATCGATTCTTACTTACTTTGAATTACGAAACTCGTTGAGGCGAGTGTTTTTGTCGGAGCATTATTTTGCGCGACCGGCGCAAAATACTAGGAAATTTTATAGCAATAAAATTTTCGTGCTCCGCGAAAATACTTGCCGAATAAGGGTTTCGTAATTCAAAATACTTAATAATTTTTAATTTGAAATTTGAAATTTATTTGGAATTTATTGCTTGGGGTTTGTGATTTATCATCGTTTTGAATCCTACGGATTCAAAACGATGATTTTGGCTTCTTCGCGATTGATTTCCTTTCTCTTGATGACAAGTTTGGGCAACGGCTCAATTTGCCCCACGCCGGCGGCTTTCAAAAATTCTTTTAAATCCCCCGCCACCAATTTCAATTTTGGAATTTGATAATTCATCGGAATACCGATGCTGGGTTCAATCTGCGAGATTACCTTTAATGTTTCTTTGGCGCCAAAATCTTTTTGGCCGCCGATCGGAAACATCAAAATATCAATGTTGCCGATTTTTTCCACCTGCGCCGGCGCCAGCTCTTTTGCGGCAAAATCGCCCAGATGACAAAGCTTCATCTCTTCAGCTTCAATGGTGTAAATCGTTCCCATTGGCGGATTTTCCGCGGCGGCATTTTTGCCAAAGTTAAAATCCGTGCCCCGAAAATAGATTCCCTTGACCTCATATTCGCCGGGGGTGTCAATCACAAAGGCGCCGGGCGCGATTTTGTCCAGCTCGCCCTTGCCGGCGGTATAGTCGGTGTTGGTCAATAAAACGATTTGCGCGCCGGTTTTTGCCGGCGTTTTGATTCCACTTTTTGCTTCGCTGAGCGAATCAATCAGAATGGTGACGTTTTCGCCTTTTCCCTTGGAAACGATAATTTCAAAGCAAGACTGCCCGTGCCAAATAATCTGCATA
>CAYOLX010000049.1:0-6157 GCA_964404915.1 uncultured Candidatus Saccharibacteria bacterium
CATTATACGATATAATTAGGTTTTGAGGAATTTTAATGTGCGCAGCTTAATTTATTTCTTTCTTGAATCAATTCTTGTTCTAATTGCGATTTTCTCTTTAAATAATAATTGCATTCAGCTTCCCTAATTCTATTTTGCGTCTCATACGATAATTGAGGATCGGCAGGTTTTAAAATACATTCAGAATAGAGAATTTGATTATCCAAAATGGCCTGTTCCCATTTTTTTAATGAATCCTGTCCCTTTAAATATAAAGCGGTAAATTGCTTTTTTACTGCGTCAACTTGTGCTTGCGCTTGTGCCTTGCACTTTTCTATTTTTAATTGTTGTTGTGATTCTTGCTCGGCGCTTTCTGCTTGCGCTTTGAGGGATGCGGCTTCCGCTTCAGTATTTTTTTGATATTCTAATTGCTGTTTTTTTGTTTCTGCCTCTTGCTTGGCCTTCTCTTGAGCAATTATTTCAGATTTATTGTTTTGTTTAATTGTTTCTGCCTCTTGTTTGGCAACCTCAGCTTGCGCCTTTATTATTTCTGCGTCTGCCTTAACTTTCTCTAATTCTATTTTAGCTTGCTCTAATTCCCGTGATTCTGTTCGATCCGTTAGTTGCGTTATTGACGAAGCACTATCGCGCCGTTGATCCATAAAATCAGAAACATCATCTCTTGGTTGGCTATTTTTTTTGTTTATATAAAAACAAACTGCCCCCAGCCAAAGTTAGCGTAGTGAATACGATAATTAATCCGATTACTGGAATTTGAATAAAACCATTTCGATTCATAATTTGTGATTGATTAATAACGAAAAAAAGCACCAGAAAAGCGCTTTTAAAAGTTAAAAATTAAATTGATTCGGCCATAGCTTAAACTATTAATTTTCATGTTCATAGTTTCAATTATTAAAGCATAAATTTTTGGAAATGGCAATGTTTAACTGCGATTTTTAAAAGTTGAAATTCGGGCTGAATTTGGATAAGTTAATAACAATTAATATTAAAATTAAGATAAATATGACGCCATAAGCAAAATTTAATCAAGTGGAAAAATGGTGTCAGCTTTGATTTTTGATTAGATTAAATGTTTTTTGATGAAGGCGCGGCCGGAGCCGGATTTGAGATATTTTTCAAATTCAAAAGCTTTGTATTTATTCGGAATGGCAAAATAAAATTTCAATTCCGCCGGCAATCTGCCCGCGGTTGCCGGGACTTGCCCGGATTTATGGCGTTTCAGCCTTTCATCAATATCTTCTGCGCAACCGATATATAAGTTGCCATCATTGCATTTTAAGATATAGACAAAATGCATTTTGAAAATATAAATAACTCCTATTGGCGGACTTTGTCCGCTGAAACCCGCAATCTTTACGCAAAAAGGGTGAAGCCCGCCGTCGCGTAAAGCTATGGCGGGTGAAAGCGGAGGAAGTGGGATTCGAACCCACGGACGGCTTTAACACCGTCACGGGTTAGCAACCCGTTGCAATGCCGCTATGCGATTCCTCCATCGGCGCGCCGAAGTTTTAACGAAGGCGGCCAATCAATTAAGATATTACTCTTAAATTGCGTTGCGGTCAATGGATTTTTAGATTTGGTTAGATGCTTCTTGTTGCGCGGATGCGCTTTTTGACAGCGGCCTTGATGTGCATTATTATGTACATATTTATACACAATAACATTGAAATTATGGAGGCAAAAAACACAATGTCAATTTCCGAGGCGAGGAAAAGAATTTTTGAGCTTGCCAAAGAAGCGCAAAAACCCGGAGTTTATTTCACTTTCACCGAGAAAGGGCGGCCGAAGGTTGTTTTGATGTCGGCCGAAGAATTTGAATCTTGGCGGGAAACATTGGAGGTGATGCGCGAGTTCCCGAATTTGGATAAAGATGTAAAGGAAGCTGAAAAAGAATATAGAAATGGCGACTTTATAACCTTGGAAGAGCTTTTGGAAAAAGAAGCAATGGCGGTTGCTGATAATGTGAAAAAATATGGCGCATCAAATAATCGTTCCAAAAAGAGTTCAAAAAGAGCTTAACGGCTTTCCCGAACATAAACGGCAAAAAATCATCGCAATATTCGCGGTTATTGCCGTTAATCCATATGGCGGGAAGAAATTGGGCGGCGAGCGCAAAGATGAATGGTCGTATCGAGTTTGGCCGTATCGCGTGATCTACAAAATATTCAAAAAAGAATTGGTCGTTTTAATCATAATCACTGGCCATCGCCAAGGTGTTTATTAATAATCATCAAAAATCCGCCCGGCGCGAATCGGATTTTAAATTTCGCGCCCGCAAATTGAAAGGTTTGCCAGAAGATATAAATAAAAACAATATGAAATATACCGATAGGGTTTATGGAAATTTTGAAATCAAGGAGCCGGTCATTTTGGCGCTGATAAATTCCAAAACACTGCAACGGCTGAAAGATATTGATCAGGCGGGGTATTTTGAGCCGCATTATCCCGGCACCGCCTTCTCCCGCTTTGAACATTCGCTTGGCGTCTATCGGCTTTTAGAAATTTATGGCGCGCCGATTGAAGAACAAATCGCCGGGTTGATTCATGATGTTTCCCATTCCGCGTTTTCACATTGCATTGATTATGTTTTGGATACCGGTTCGGGCAAAGAGCATAATCATCAAGACAACATTTTTGATGAATTCGTCAGAAATTCGGAAATTCCGGCGATACTTGAAAAACACAACCTTGATTTGGATTATATTTTGGACGACAAAAATTTTTGTCTCAAAGAAAAAGATTTGCCCGATTTGTGCGCCGACAGAATTGACTACTCTCTGAGAACAGCGATTATTTTCAAGGAAATCAAAAACGGAGAATATTTCATTGAAAATCTTTTGGCGCGAAATGGACGGTGGATATTCAAAGATTTTGAAAGCGCGCAAAATTACGCGAAACTGTTTTTGAAATTGAACGCCGATTATTATGCCGGATTGTCTTCGGCGATAATGTTTGCCGCCGTCGGGGATTGCCTCCGCCGGGCGCTTTTTAAATCCTATATTTCCGAGGCGGATTTGTATACCACGGATAAAAATGTTTTAAAAAAAATAAAATCACGCGTCAAAACCGATTCAAAGCTAAGCTTGCTGTTTGACAGAATGAACAATAAAATCGCCGGCAAGAACAGTCCGAAAGATTATGACGTGAAAGTTTTTTGCAAATCGCGCGCGGTCGATCCTTTGTGCCGGCACGACGGAAAAATCGCGAGAGTTTCAAAAATCAATCCGGTTTTGGGCGATATAATAAAGCAAGAATTAAAACCAAAAGAATATTTTTTGAAATTTGAAAAATAATCGCGCGCGGCGATGCAAAATGATTTGCTTATTGGTTTGCCGGAATATGTCGGGGCTCTGGCTCCAGCATGGTTTATTTGCTTGTCGGTAATGGAAGTTGTTAAAATTAATTGATATAAGAAATTAAAAGGTTTAAAAAATAATTTAGAAAATATGGATAATCAAAAAAAGGAGTGCTGTCCCAAGTTTGATCCCGCGCCGTGGGACGGTAAAATTTTGGAGTGGGATAATAAAAGATTCATCAAGGGCAAGGTGTTCACCCTGTTTTATATGCCGATTAATTTCGGCAAAGTCATCACCAAGATGATGACTTAAATTGAAAAGGCGGGCGGCAAGGCGCAAGATTGGATGTCGCTTTCGGACCATACTTCAAAATGGAATATGGATTTGTATGTGGCGGTGGACAAAGAAATTCCCGGCGCGGAAAATGTCAATTTGTCGGGAAAGTTTTTTTGCAAAGTTTACGAAGGTGATTTCAAAGACACCGGCAAATGGTGCCAAGATTTCGAAAGCGTTGTTAAAGGCAAAGGAATGAATGTTAAAAAATGGTATATGTGGTACACCGCTTGTCCCAAATGCGCCAAAAAGTGGGGCAAAAATTATGTGGCGGTGATTGGCAAAATCGAGTAAAAAAATTTTTGGTTTGCCGAAGGATTGATAAATGAAAACCGCGAAATTAAAATTTCGCGGTCTTTTAAATTAAAATGCGGTGTTTTTTGGACGAAGTTCGAACATTCTTTGAACAAAACCCAGAATGATTGCGCGCTTCGCGCGCAAAACCGAAACACTCGGGCAGGCAAAAAGGAAAGGGGTTGGGGGGGATTTTGCCCGCCCTCGCTTCCGTCGCCGCCGAATTTCGTGCCAACGAAGTTGGCGCGCCACCTAATTTATAATCGTATTAATAATTTGCAGAATATCGTGTCTATGATTTTTTGACAAGATGCCAAACATTTTTAACATCTCCAAAAACACTTTAATGTTGCTCTTTGAAATTTCAAAATAGGCAATTTCGTTTATTTCTGCACAACGTCCAATTAAATTATTTTTTGTTTTTAATTCTGTAATCGGAAAACATAAATATAACATTGGTTGTGTGCCAACCGCATACTGCTTTTCTGTGATTTTTATTTCGGTAACTATCTCATATCCATTAAATTTATAAATCAAAAGTGGATATTTGACTTGGGTATATTCAAAATCAAATTCGTTTATATTTTTTTCGACTGGGTGGCTGCGATCAATTTGCAACTCAGAATTGTTATCAATCAAATTTTGGTCTTGTATTGAATTAAGATAAACAACAACGCTTTTCAATTCTTTTTTAGTGATGACATTCCATTTATAAAAATACCAGATATATTCCGATAATTCATAAAGTGCTTTGGTTTTTCCGTTTGCTCCAATAAATTCAGTTTCGGGTAATGATGATTCTGCGAGCTTTTCCGTTTCCTTTTTAACCACATCATAACCAATTTGCCATTCAACATAGTTGCTCATCAAAAAGCCGTCTCTTTTTACCGCAACTGGCGTTCCATACTCATTCAAAATTGATCTATTTTTAATGCGTATCTTTCCGCTAACAGCGGTCAATAAAATCGGTATTTCTATTATTTGTTTGTCTTTTTTAATTAAAATTTGAGGCATATTTTTTTCCAAATTTACTTTCTAATAATTCCCTAAAATAAGTATCTATTTTTAGCTTGGCATCGGGAACTTCTCTAAACTTAAATTTATTTTTTAATATTGGATTTGTGTGAACGCTTTGGGCGATAAAACATTCCTTTATTTTCCCGAATTTTTCATTATCAATTATCACATCGCAATTTCCAATAAAATATGGCATTCTGTCCGTATATTGTTTAAAAATGTCAATGTAGCAATAATAAGGCAGTTTTTCCATTAACACATAAACAGTGTTGTAAGTATCTTCATCAATAAAGGTTCTGTTTCGTTTAAGAGCATTTATATCTCGTAGCGTCCAAAACTTTGCCACTGGCTTATCATTTTTATTTAAAAATTTCTTATTTGGATATTTTTGAACGTAGTTGATTATCGTATCAAAATCTTTTAAACGAAAAACCCCGTCGTCTTTTACCTTAAACTGATAATTTTGAATATAATTATAATCCATTCCTGTTTTATTCCTTTTATAAAGTGCGATCAAAATCGGAAACGCCATTCCGCGAGAAGTATCAGAAAATTCATGACTGCTTATTATTATTCCGTCAATTATTTTATAGTTTTTAGCAAATTTTGAAAGCAGGGCAAAATTTGCTTTTTTGATTAAATAAGATAAGGGATGCAAAACACAAACATAATCTGCTTCAAGTTTGTCGTAAGACAACAAAAATGACATGCCCAAATCTCTGGTTTTTATATCGGCATCAATTTTGTCTTGAATGGAAGTGTCTTTAATGGAATTGCGAATTATGGATGTGGTGTCGTTATATGGTGGGTTGCCTATGGTTATAATTTTTTCATCATTTTTAATCTTTAAACTTGAACGGCTGACATTCAAAAGAGAATTTTGGCAGATAAAATCAACTTCGCTAATTATTTTTTTTGCTTCAGAAATAGCTTTTTCATCGATATCAGCTCCAATCAATCTTTTCGCAATGTTGTTTTTTGTCAAAAAAGAACCATATCCACAAGAAGAATCTATTATTGAAAAATTTTTAATATCGTCGATATTTTTTTGCAAAATAGAATAAGCCAAATCAACAAGAACCTCTGGAGTATAATAAGAACCGAGGTTAATGGCGTCTGTATGATTTAGGTGTTTTTGGTTTCTATTCATACAACTTTATTATGGGTCTGTTGCCGAATTGGCTTTGGCTGCAATTTCCATCTTTCGGCTGCGC
>CAYOLX010000050.1:0-1797 GCA_964404915.1 uncultured Candidatus Saccharibacteria bacterium
GGAAAGAATTGGCTCCAACCCTTGCGGGCGTGGATTATAGATACGAAAAAAGCCAAAAATTTGGCTTCTTCCGAAAACTACGCGGAAATGAAGCGGTTTGTTCAAAAAGTCGGAACGAACCCCAAATTTTTGGACAAATCCATTTCCTTTTCTTTCTGCCCGCCGTGGGATTTTGTGGCTTTGCGCAAGGCGCAAAGCCCGAATGCCGAGCGGCGAAGCCGCGAGGCAATCCTCTCCCAAAACGGCGAAAGTTGCGATTGGTGGACCTGGGGAGAATCGAACTCCCGCCCCCGCAATGCGAATGCGATGTCTTACCACTTGACTACAGGCCCCACTCTCAAAATTTTGAAAAAATTTTGAGAAAATCCCAATTTCCAATTGCCAATTCCCAAATAAATCCAAAATTTAAAACACCAAAACAAAAAACAAAATGCGGACTACAAATATTTTTTTAACTCTCTCAAGCTTTTTATTTTGATAATCGGGGGCGCGGCTTCCTTGATTTTGTCTTCGCGGTCCAGCAAAATCGGCTTGATACCCAGCGACAGCGCCGGCAAAATATCGTTTTCCAAACTGTCGCCCACCATCACCGTCTCTTCGGGATCGGCTTGCATTTTCTCCAGCACCGCCAGAAACGCCGCCGGATCGGGCTTGCGCAGTCCCGAAACATCGGGCGAAAAAATTTCAAATCGGGACAACCCGGGAATGCCGGCCAGCGCGAATTTGCCGCTGAGCGTGAGAATCGCTTTGTCTTGCGGCAATGCCAGCGCCTCTTGCGCGTCGTCAAAGAGCTTTGCCGCCAATTTTCTTTCCAAGAACGCCGCCAGCGACTCGCGCCGATCGGCTTCCAAAACAATTCCCAATTTTTGAATGATTCTGTCGGCAAGTTCCTGCCAGCTTTTGGCGCGCGAAAAATAGTCCGGCAGAACCGCGGCCAGCCGGGAAGCGGCTTTCTCTTCGTTGACGGGCAAATTAAAATCCCGCAATCTTTCAAACACCCGCCGGTGCTCCGCCGAATCATAATAGCCCAAAGTGCCCGAAAAATCAAAAATAACCAGCCGTATCATTTTCATTGTTTTATACGCTCCTTGCCACCACCACCATACCAAAAAACCGCCCCCAACGCAAGCCGCCAACGGCTAAAATGTGTCCCGGCGACACCCAGACGCATTTCCTCCGCCGCCCCTAATCGCCGACAAAACCTTGACATTCCCCCAAAAATATGATTATCTTAACCCGAGGTGAATCTGTGAATATTGGTATTTTAAAAATTTTAGCAATCATGTCGTTGATGATTGCTTCTAGTAGTGCCTACGATTTCTCTACGGAAACAATCACTAAAACCGTGGGGGAAAAAGCTGATGTCTGGCCAGTAATCAACATCACTCTTGCCGATCTCTCCGATGCGGGAATTCGGATTACCATCACTGATCCGAATGCAATAATGACAATCTACCGTCTTTCTGACATCGGAAAAGCAATGGGCGTGACCGTTTATATCGAAGAGTGGAATCGCTCTCCATCTCTCTTATTCATGGATAAAAACGGCTCACTGGGACATTCTGTTGCCAACACAAGCCAAGTGTATACCCAAACCCGAGCTATCATTTATAACGAGAGTTCAAGAGAGATTCAGCAAATCGTCATCGATCCATGGGGAGCTGCGATGGTCGTTGCTCAACGAGCCAGCTATCCCCTCGTATAACTCCAAGTACCGCAAGGTACCCCTTTTTTTTATACGCGCGTGCAAATTAAATTGCGGGGGTCAGACCCCCGCAGTTTTTGCGATTTCATTTT
>CAYOLX010000050.1:1897-3292 GCA_964404915.1 uncultured Candidatus Saccharibacteria bacterium
AGAATGCCGCGGGCGGCAAGGATGCCGGTGGCGGCGGCTTTGACGATGTCGCGGCTCAGACCCGCGCCGTCGCCGGCGGCAAACAAATTTTTGACATTGGTTTGCATTTTGTCGTCCACCGTCAATTTCATTGAATAATATTTGATTTCCGGCGCGTACAAAAATGTGGAATTGGTCGCCACGCCCGGAATCACTTCGTTTAATTTTTCCAACCCTTCCAAGATGTCGGTCAAAATCCGATGCGGCAACACCATGGCGATATTGCCGGGCGTCGCTTGCGCCAAAGTCGGCGCAATGGTGCTTTTTTGCAGGCGCCACGGATTGGAACGCCGCCCCCGGCGCAAGTCGCCCAATCGCTGAACCAGCGGCTTTCCTTGTCCCAAAATCGTGGCGATGCGCGCGATTGATTCGCCATAGAGCGTGCTGTTTTCCAGCGGCTGGGTGAGCGCCACGCGCACCAAAAACGCGAAATTGGTGTTTTTTGATTTTTTGTGAGTGTAGGAATGGCCGTTCACGCCCACAAAATCATCATAGCTTTCTTTAATCACAAACCCCTCATGGTTGGTGCAAAAGGTGCGCATAAAATCTTCATATTGCCGGGTCCAAATGTGAAACTTGGGATCGCGATTAACGTCAATCACCGGTTTCATCACGATCGCCGGCACCTCCACCCGCACCCCCACGTCAATGGGCGCGTTGACCGCGGCAATGCCGTGCTTTTTTACCATTTCTCGCGTCCAATTGCCGGCGGCGCGCCCGGGAGCAAAAATTATTTTTCGCGCGAAAATTTTTTCTCCGCGATTCGTCTCCGCCCCCAAACACCGCCCGTCTTCAACAATCAAATCACGCACGGCGCGGCAGGTGATAATTTTCACCCCCGCTTGGCGCAAATAATCGGCAAATCTTTTGATGAGCTTGGGGGTGTTTTCACTGCCCAAATGACGCTGTTTTATCTGTTGGAATTTAATCCCCGCCGCCATGGAACGCGCCATCAGTTTTTCGGCTTTGCCGTTATCAACCCCGTGCAATTCCGTCGGCGCGCCGAATTTCAAAAATGTTTCGTCAATTTGATCAACGATTCTGTGCGATTCTTCTTCGTTATGAGTAAAATCGTTTAAATCGCCGCCCACCACGTCCGGACGCAAATTCAAAATCCCGTCGGAAAATATTCCCGCGCCGCCCACGCCGCACATAATATTGCAGGGCTGGCAATTAACGCAAGAAAGATTTTTGTCGCTCACCGGACATTTTCGCTCCATCGCTTCTTTGCCGCGATCGATCATCAAAATTTTGATGCCCGGATTTTTCGCCGCCAGCTCATAAGCGGCAAAAAGACCGGCCGGTCCGGCACCGATGTTCAACACGTCCCAATTTTGATCGCGATTTTCCATTTTT
>CAYOLX010000050.1:3392-6121 GCA_964404915.1 uncultured Candidatus Saccharibacteria bacterium
ATTTTTCAAAAAACCGGCCTTGACAAAGACCAGAGAAATTAAAATTTTTTGAGTAAAATGACGATTTTTCTTTTTTCCACCTCCAAAATACCGCCCTCAATTTCTTTTTCAAAATCTTTTTGGGCGCCTGAAACTCTTATCTTTCCGGCTTTTAACACCGAAATCAGCGGCGCATGATCGCGCAAAACCGCGATCTCCCCACTGGCGGTGGGCAGCACGATTTTATTCGCTTTGCCGGCAAATTCAATCCCCTTAGGCGTGATAATTTCAAGATCCACGGTAGTAAATTTAAAGTTTAAAAATCAAAAATCAAAATTAAGGAAAAATTTTTAATTTTGATATTTAAATTTTTAATTTTTTACGACTTCTTCAATGCCGCCTTTCATATAGAAATCCGATTCGGGGCGATCGTCAAACTCGCCGGCGATAATCCGTTCAAACCCTTCAATGGTTTGCTCCAGCTTAACATATTTTCCCGGTTTGCCCGAGAAAACTTCAGCCACGAAAAACGGCTGGGTTAAGAATTTCTGAATTTTGCGGGCGCGATTCACCGTGAGCTTGTCTTCGTCGGACAATTCTTCCACCCCCAAAATCGCGATGATGTCTTGCAATTCTTTGTAGCGTTGAAGGATTTGCACCACTCCCGAGGCGGCGCGATAGTGCCGCTCGCCCACGATGTGGGGATTTAAAATTGACGAAGTGGTCGCCAGCGGATCCACCGCCGGGAACAATCCCAGCGCCGCCACATTGCGGCTCAACACCAGCGATGAGTCAAGGTGAGAGAAAATCGCCACCACCGCCGGATCGGTGTAATCATCGGCGGGCACATAGACCGCTTGCATTGAAGTGATGGAGCCGTCTTTGCCGGAAGTGATTCTTTCTTCCAGCGATCCCATTTCGGTAAACAATGTCGGTTGATAACCCGTTTGCGACGGAATCCGTCCCATCAACGCCGACACTTCACAACCCGCCAAAACAAAACGAAACACATTATCCACAAACAACAGCACATCCTTTTTTTCTTCGTCGCGGAAATATTCCGACACCGCCACCGCCGAAAACGGCACGCGAAAACGCACTCCGGGCTGATCCGACATCTGGCCGAAAAACAACACCGTGTTATCCAGCGTTTTGCTTTCCTTCATTTCTAAATAAATATCATTGCCCTCGCGCGTCCGCTCGCCCACGCCGGCAAACACCGACACGCCTTTGTGCACTTTGGCAATGTTGCGAATAAGTTCCTGAATCAACACCGTTTTACCCACGCCCGCGCCGCCGAACAATCCGATCTTGCCGCCTTTGGGCATGGGGCACAACAAGTCCAACGCCTTCACGCCGGTCTCCAAAATCTCCACCTCGCCTTTTTGCTGCACATAATCGGGCGCCTCGCGAAACACCGAATAGCGTTTGCCGATCTCAACTTTTCCCAAGCCGTCAATCGGTTCGCCCAGCACATCAAACAACCGCCCCAGCGCCGCCTTGCCGGTGGGCACGGTGATTGTCTTGCCCGAATCCTTCACTTCCTGGCCGCGGCGCAACCCTTCAGTGGGACCCATCGCCAAACACCGCGCGGTGTTGCCGCCCATATATTGCTGGACTTCCAAAATCAAATCTTTGCCGGCAACTTCCAGCGCGCCTCCCAGCGCGGGCAACTTGCCTTCTTCAAACTCCGCGTCCACCACCGGACCAATTATTTGCGTAATTTTAGCCATGTTTCAAATTAAAAATTTAAATATCAAAATTAAAAATTCCTTAATTTTGATTTTTGATTTTTACATTTTGCATTACCCTAATACTTCTTTTGCCGAGGAAATCTCGCACACCTCTTTAGTGATCTGCTCTTGCCGCGCTTTGTTATATTCCAACGTGAGCTCGGCCACCCGTTCGCGCGCGTTGTCGGAAGCGTTGCGCATCGCCGTCATCCGCGCCGAATGTTCCGACGCGTTGCTCTCCAAAACGCACTGATAAATCAAATAAACTACTAACTGGGGAATAATTTCCTTGACCAGCATTTGGGCCGACGGTTCAATCATTGTTTCGGCATCTTCAACGCCGGCTTCGGCTTGATGGGCGAAATCTTTTAGCTCATTCCATTCCAACGGCAGCAGTTGCATCATCTTGGGTTTTTGATTGAAAGTGGAAACAAAATCGGTCCACATCAGATAAACTCGCTGATAATCATTGGCGATATAGGATTTGGTGATAAAATCCGCCAATGGCTTCAACTCCTCCAAGGTGCCGTAATCGCCCACGCCGGTGACGCTTCGTCCAAACTCCCGTCCGCGCTTTTTGAAAAAAGCGATCGCCTTTTTGCCCACCGGCAAAACCGCCACCGGTGATTTTTTTTCCAATTTTTTGATTTCGCTTTCCGCGTTCTTAAGAATATTTTGATTAAATGAACCGCAAAAACCGCGATCGCTGGCAATCACCACCGCCAAAGCGGCGCGCAGTTTGCGTTTGCGCAATTTCACTTTGTCCCTGAGCGTGGGCTCTACGCGGCGGATGAGCCGCCCCAGCCGCCAAGCGAACGGCCGCGATTCCAGCGCGATCTTCTGAGCTTTTTTCATTTTCAACGCCGACAAAGTTTCCAGCGCGCCGGTAAGTTTGCGGATATTGGCAACCGATTCAATTTTGAGACGAATCTCCTTGAGCTCCATAAAAAAATTAAAAATTTAAATATCAAAATTAAAAATTTTGGAGTTGAAATTTTTTGCAAAAAATTTCAAAGA
>CAYOLX010000051.1:0-6091 GCA_964404915.1 uncultured Candidatus Saccharibacteria bacterium
ATTTCAAGATAGCTTTGAGTCAAGACAAACCCTCGCCGCAAGTTATCAGCATAATCATTTTCTTCCATCACAAACCCCGCCAGAAGATCGTCGGCGGCTTGGCGCAACCGGTTGCGCAAGGGTTCCTTTTTGGGAAAAAGCAAGGTGATTTTATAGATTTCTTTTGCCAGTCCGACAAAGGTGTTTTTATCAATAATATCCATATTGTTTCTCCTCCCCTAACACTCATTTCCTTTATACTATACGCTTTTTTGAGCAAATTGTCCAAAATTTATCGATTTTCCGCACGGGGGGTGCCGTCAACTACCGCCGAGGTTTGCCAGCGAAAATCGGGCAAGCGAAACATAGTTTTTTTGGCAGTGTTGTCCCCCGCCGGCCATTTGGAGCCAGCAAGAACAGAATCAATTAAGCGGCAATCGGCATCAAAAAGATAAATCGCTTCTTCTTTATTCGCCAACGCGCCCTTATAGATTTTATCGGCGGTCGCTTGCGGCGCGGAATCATCATCGGTCCTCTCTAATAGATACAATCCGGCGGCAGGTAAAATCTCATTATCCGAAAAAGAAATTTTTATTTTTTGGTTTCTGTTTTGCAATTGCCAACCGGACAAATCAACGGCTTGCTCGGTGATGTTTTTTAACTCAATCCACTCATCGTTGTGGCCGGCAACGCTTCCCATCCACGCCACCTCATTGATAATCACGGTTTTGGCGCCGGTTGGCGCAACGGCAACGGGACACCATTCCACCGGCGCCGGTTTTGGACTTTTAGCTGATTTTGTCGGTGATTTTTGCTCCTCAATCGTTGCCAAGCGCGCGCGGTCGCTTTCGGTTCGCGGCTTGATTTCCGTCCATTCGCCGACATTTCCCATGCCGCGGCTCAAATTCGCGCCCAAAAATCCCACGCCGCCTTGCCGCCACAAAATCGTCCCGCCTGCCAAAAAACCGGCCAGCAACACGCCGATTACAACCGTTCTTTTTTTATCAAAATAAAACTCCATTGTCTTTATTATAACCAAGTAAAACCTGAAATCAAAAACCCGGCTTTTCCGCCCGGCATCTTTTTTACACTTCCGTATTTTAATGTTTTTGTGATTAAATGATTCTATGATTCTATGATTCTATAATTCGCCGATCTCCTTGAGTCTCCAAACGGGAATGATGCTTGTTTGCCCGTTTTTGGCAATTTCGGCAATGCCTAAAATTTTGCCCTCAATGTCAAAAACAGGCGCCCCCGCAGCAGGCGCGCTTTCATAAATATTGGTGGTGATTTTGTCTTCGGCAAAATCACGCACGATGCCTTCATTGACAAAAAAATCATTGCCGCCGCGTGCCCCCACCAAAAATACGCGCTCGCCCAGCATTAAATCTTCGGCATGATAAAATCCCATCGTGGATAAATCGGCGGCATCCAACTTCAAAATCACCGCGTTGGCGTCTTTGTCTCTTTTTAACACTTCAAACCCGATTTTTTCGCCCCGGTGAAAAACTTCGGCTTTGGCACCCGGAGGATAAAAATCATAAACCGCGGCGGCAATGCCGTCGGACGCCAAAATTATTCCCGATCCTTGCGTAATATTGTTTTTGGCATCGGCAACCCTAATTTCAATCACCGCGCCCTTGACTTTGGCAATCGCGTTTTTCAGCGCTTTGTTTTCTTGAATCACCACTTCCGTTTTCTCTTCCGCCATCGGCATCATTCCCGGAAATTCATAGGAAGAAAACAGACCGGCACATTGATTAAACGCCAGCACCCCCCCCAGCGCGCCGGCAAAAACCGCGGCAATTAACAACAAAACTAATTTTATCAACTTTTTGATAATCATATCTTAAGCGACCGCCGCCTTGACGGTTTTACGCGGCTTAATCACGCGCGCGGGTGCTTTAACCGTGATTTCATCATTCTCGGTTTCCACCAAAACGCGATCGCCTTCTCTCACCTCTCCGGAGACAATTTGCATCGCCAACGCGTCCAACACTGATTTTTGAATCACGCGCCGCAAAGGACGAGCACCCAAATTGGCGTCAAATCCCCGCCGCGCCAGCATTTCCTTGGCGGCATCGCTCACCGCCAGATGAATATTTTTGGCGGCCATTCGCTTGTCCACTTTTTCCAGCTCCAGATCAACGATTTTTTTAATTTCGGGCGCGCCCAAATAATTAAAGATAACAATCTCATCCACGCGATTTAAAAATTCCGGGCGAAACGATTCTTTGAGCACCGCCATCACTTTTTCTTGAATTTTTTCCTTGCCGTTTTCTTCCTCATGGCGCGCCGAAAAACCCAGTGCCGCTTCTTTGGCGATGACATCCGAGCCAATATTGGAAGTCATAATCAAAATCGCGTTTTTGAAAGATGCCACGCGTCCTTTGGCATCGGTCAGACGGCCGTCTTCCAAAATTTGCAATAAGATATTAAACACCTCCGGGTGCGCTTTTTCAATTTCGTCCAACAACACCACCGAGTAGGGGCGGCGGCGGATTTTTTCGGTTAATTGGCCGCCTTCTTCATAGCCGACATAGCCCGGAGGCGAACCCAAAATTCGCGACACAGTGTGTTTTTCCATATATTCGGACATATCCAAACGCACCAGCGCGTTTTCATCGTTAAACAGAAACTCTGCTAACGCCTTGGCGGTTTCGGTTTTGCCCACGCCGGTGGGCCCCAAAAACATAAATGATCCCAACGGCCGGTTTTCTTCGGAAATTCCCGCGCGCGCGCGGCGGATCGCGTTGGCAATCGCGCCAATCGCCGCCTCTTGGCCGATCACGCGGCGCTTTAGAATATCTTCCAAATTTTTGAGTTTGCGCGCCTCTTCTTCCATTAGGCGCATCACCGGAATGCCGGTCCAGCGCGACACCACTTTCGCCACATCCTCTTCGGTCACCTGTTCCTTGAGAATAGGACGATCTTTTTGGAACCGCGCCAATTTTCTTTCGGCGGCTTTCAATTCTTTGGTTAATTGAGGGATTCGGCCATACTTTAACTCCGCCACCCGGGCAAGGTTGGCGCGAGATTCTTCTTTTTCCACTTCAAAGCGGCTCTCTTCCAGTTCTTTTTTCAATGACTTGATTTTGGCAATGGTGTCTTTTTCCGATTTCCATTTTGCCTCAATTTCCATCAACTTTTCATCAATATCGGCCAACTGGTGGTCAATCGCCTTCAAGCGGAGAAGGTTGGCGGCGCTGGGATCTTTTTTAATCGCTTCATATTCCACCCGCAATTGGCGCAATTCGCGGCGCAGTTTTTCCACCGCGCTTGGTTCGGATTCAATATCCAGCCGCAAAGAACTCATCGCTTCATCCATCAAATCCACCGCCTTGTCGGGCAAAAACCGATCGGGAATGTAGCGCGACGCCAATTCCACGCAAGCGGCCAATCCTTTGTCGTCAATTTTGACGCCGTGATGCAGTTCATATTTTTCTTTCAAGCCCGCCAAAATCATTTTCGCGTCCGCCACCGACGGCTCGGCCACGAACACCGGCTGGAAGCGGCGCTCCAGCGCCGGATCCTTTTCAATGTATTTTTGATATTCTTTGAGAGTGGTGGCGCCAATGGCTTTCAACTCTCCCCGCGCCAGCGCGGGTTTGAGCAAATTGGACGCGTCAATCGTGCCATCAGCCGCGCCGGCGCCCACCAGAGTGTGCAATTCATCAATGAAAAAAACATATTTGCCCGCCGCGCTCTCTATTTCGCGCAAAAGCGCCTTGATGCGATCTTCAAATTCGCCGCGGTATTTGGTGCCGGCGATCAACGCCCCCAAATCCAGCGAAATGATTTCTTTGTCGCGCAAGCTCTCGGGCGCGTTGCCGGAAGCGATTTTTTGCACCAATCCTTCCACGATCGCGGTCTTGCCCACGCCCGCCTCGCCGATCAGCACCGGATTGTTTTTGGTGCGCCGGCTCAACACTTGCATCAAACGGCGGATTTCATCTTCCCGGCCGATCACCGGATCCATTTTCCCCCGTTTTGCCGCCAGCGTGAGATTGCGAGTATATTTTTCAATCACCTGATATTTTGACTCCGGCTCCGGATCGGTGATCCGCTGGCCGCCGCGAATTTTCATCAACTCCTTTAAAATCGCTTCATAGTCCAGCGCTCCGACCGACGGCGCGGCAAACGCTCCGTCGGAAACGATAAATTCCACTTTGTCCAAAATCTCGCGCGCTTTGGTCATTGTTCCCGCCAACGCCAAAAAGAGATGCTCCACCGAAATGAAATCATCGCCGAATTTGGACGCTTCTTCGCGCGCCCGCTCCAAAACTTTTGCCATATCCTGAGTCAAGTAGAATTGTCCGAACGTTTGCGGCGCGGCAATCACCGGCAATCTGGAAATTGCCGCCAACGTCCGCTTGCGCAAAGTTTGAACGTCAACGCTCATCCGTTCCAACAAATTTAAAATCAAACTCTTGTCCTGCGACAACAGCGCCGCCAGCAAATGCAGCGCGTCAATCTGTTGTTGTCCTTTCTCGCGTCCCAGATCTTGCGCGTAGAGAATCGCTTCTTGCGCCTTGTGAGTGAAATTCGGCGGTTGATTAATCATAGTAAGTTTAAAATTTAAAAATCAAAAATCAAAATTATCGTTGAAATTTTTGCAAAAAATTTCAACTCCAAAATTTTTCATTTTGATTTTTTAATTTTTAATTTTTTATCTTTCTCCCAATATTGCTTCCAGTTCCATTTCTTTATCTTGCCTCATTACCTTTAACTTTACCTTATCACCGGGATTATATTTTGCAATCTCGCGCGCCAAAGAATTGGCTTGGTCCAATTTTTGACCGTTAATCTCCAAAATAACATCGCCTTCTTTGAGCCCCGCCTTTTGCGCCGGCGAATCGGCAACCACCGCGGCGGCGGAAGCATCGGCGGCGGCAATTAGCGCGCCGTAATCAACCGGCAGATCATTTTTTTGTTGAATTTGGGCGTTAATCATCGTGTAGTAAATTCCCAGATAAGGATAAACAATTTTCCCCGTCGTTTTTGCCTGCTCCAAGCCGCGTTTTGCCAGGTTGATGGGAATCACAAATCCCACATTTTGCGCGCCGCTGGCGATCGCGGTGTTGATGCCGATCACCTCGCCCTTGAGATTCAGCAAAGGTCCGCCGGAATTACCGGTATTGATCGCCGCGTCGGTTTGGATCAAATCTTCCAGCACCTCGCTGCCGCTCTCCCCTTGAGCGGTGATGGATCTTTGCATTCCCGACACCACCCCCACCGATACCGTGTTATCAAATTGTCCCAACGCGTTGCCAATGGCAATCACCGATTGGCCGATCTGCAAATTGTCCGAATTCCCCAGCACTGTCGCCGGAAATTCTCTCTGGCCAGCATCGGAAATTTTTATCACCGCGATATCGTTGACGGGATCGGCGGCCATCACTTTCGCCGAATATTGCTCCCCGTCGGACATCACCACAGTATATTGCGCTTGATCGTCGCTCACTACATGCTTATTCGTCAGAATAATGCCGTCAGCAGAAACAATAAAGCCCGTGCCCGCGCCGATTTGGCGCTCCTCAGTGCCCCGCTGGCGCAGTTGCGGCACGGTAAAGTCCCAAAATCCGAACGGATCAAACCCCCGCGAATAATATCTTTCATAGACCGGCATATCTTTGGTGATGATAATTGACACCACCGCCGGCGAATATTTTTTCACCGCGGCGATCACCGCTTCCTCTTGCGAAGTTTGCGGCGCGTATTCAACCTTTTCTTGACCCGCGGGCGCTTCAACCGCCGGCGCGGAAAAATTAATTTTGGCAACATCTCCCAATTTTTGCGCGAAAAAATCTTGATTGAACGCCGCCGCGCCCAAGGCAAAACCGACGATCAGCGCGATTACCGCCGACCAAAAATTTATCGGTTTCTTTTTGTTGCCGATTCCCAAAAAATTTTTGGACTCTTCTTTTGAGTCAAGATCATACATTGACATAGTGTTAAATTAAAAAGTAAAAATGAAAAACTAAAAACAAAATCAAAAACTCAAAATTATCAAATTTCTTTGAATTATGAAGCTCGTTGAGGCGGGTGTTTTCGCGAAGCATTATTTTGCGCGACCGGCGCAAAATACTAGGAAATTTTATAGCAATAAAAT
>CAYOLX010000052.1:0-5928 GCA_964404915.1 uncultured Candidatus Saccharibacteria bacterium
CCGTTTTTATTCTGTTTTTTTGTTATCGCCATCCAAAAATTTTTAATCTGATTTTACTTTCATTCCTATTACCCCATTCTAGCATTCTAACACTTCCCGCGCGCCCCGCGCAACCCAAACCTGTGGAAAACAAAAATCCCCGCGCCAAAACCAATTTCCGCCAAAAAAGCGTTAAATTTTGAAGTTTTTTGCAAACCCGCCGATCAACGGCAAGGGTTTTTGCTCGCCTTTGTAAGCATGATAAATGCCGACGCCCATCAGCGCCAGCATCCCCAAGCTCAATATCGGCGCCAGCGTCCAGCCAATCAAAGGCACCATGCTCACAAACCCCGCCACAATCCACGCCACAAACAGCGTCAACCCCTGCTTGACGTGAAATTTCACGAAAGGATCGTTCTTGTCTTCGGTAAACAGAGGAATAAAAAACGCAATATAAGCAATAATCGCCATCGCCTTGTTTTTATTTTCCCCCGTGGCTTTTTTCTCCGCCGCAACTTTGCCTGCCGGCGCCCCCTCTTTTTCCGCCTCATTTTCTAAATTTTGCTCCATCGGCTCTTCGCTTATTTTTTCTTTCTCCATATATTTATTGGTTATTAATATTTAATTATTTTGAATTACGAAACTTGTTGAGGTAAGTGTTTTTGTCGGAGCATTATTTTGCGCGGCCGGCGCAAAATACTAGGAAATTTTATAGCAATAAAATTGCCGTGCTCCGCAAAAATACTTGCCGAATAAGAGTTTCGTAATTCAAAGTAATTAAATCAACATTGGGATCAGTATTGTCCTCCCAACCGCTAATCGCCCCATCAATTTCCCAAGGCGCAGGAATTCCCTTCATAATAATTTGGATAATATATTTTCCAACAGAATAATCACGCAAATAACTTTTCTCCGGCAAAAACATGCGCCCGACTTCTTTTGGGTTTAGCGGTTCTTTGCTCTTTAATTTTACTAACAAATCTTTAATCTCATCAAGAGTAATTTTTCCACCCAATTTTTTGGCAACATAAACAAGACCTCTTTCTTCCGCGGTCATTTCCCGTATTTCTCCGCTTGTTTCTTTGGTCTCCGGCTTTTTGCCCGCCTCATAAAAATCCTCCAAACTCTTTTGAAACATATTTTTTAGAGCATTGAACAACTGTCAAATTCTGCCAATTTAAGAATTGTTTGAACTTAAATTTTTTCCAAATTTGACAATTTTGTCAATTATTCAACGCTCTCTTGTTATATTTTGCAAAATATGCGTCAATTTCATTTCTTAATTCTATTCCCACCCTTTCAAAACATTTCAGCAAATCATCATACGCACCTTGACCGCCCAGAAAATCCCAAAATTCATTGGCAACCCTCAATTCTCTCTCTAAATCAAGCATTCCGCGTATTGTCCAACGATTATATGGTTCTGGGTCATATGGATTGTAAGGAATAGCAATTAAAGTTTGCACTTTTGCTTCTGGATTTTCCGATAAAATTGCCGCTGTCCATTCCAACAAGGTTCTTTTAAATTCTTTAAAACCGCCAGCATTTGGTTTTGCCGTTTTTATATCAAACAAAAATAATTCCCCCGAATGGCTTTCCAGCAACACATCTACTTTTGTTGATTTAATTTTTCTAAATTCTCCCTGTTGCGCTACATCCTTAAGGATTTCAATTTCTCTCTGTTTATTGGGCAAAGATTTTGCTGTTGTGAGGGCATCCATTATGTTCTGGATTTCCATTTGAGCCCTTGAGCTAATTTTGTCACCAGCTACAGCCTGAGATTCTGCTCGTTTAAATTTACTTTTGGCTAAAGAAATTGCGATCGGCTCAAAGATACTTGTGCCAAAATTGGTGTTCAAAGAATGAATAAAAGAAAACAATGCCATTCTATCCCCGCCAAGCAATCTTGAATGAAAAGGCATTGCTGCCGGTTCTGGTTTATAGTTTTGAAATTTATGCCTAAGCGCATTTTTTAAAACATTTTCTACGTCCATAATTTGCCGTTTAGTTAAACTCATGTCTTTGATTTTAGATGAAAAATTATTTCAGAATAGGGATTTTTATCTCGCTCGGTTCGATTTAACACTGGTCGTTTATATTGATTGACAATTTTCATGCCAGCTTTTTCGGCAATTATAGGATATAAATTCCATTTATCATTAGCAACCAAAAAAACATCAAATTCTTTAGAAAGATATTTTTTTGAATTAAATAACACTTGTGAAATTCCTTCTACATAAGAATTTTTTGCTTCTTGGCCCTGCCCTTTGTATAGAGGCCCTATTTCTAGCTCATCTTTTCTCTCAAAGCCGAAAAGATCATAAGCGTAGGCGTGTTGTTCATGATAATCTATCTGCCCGACATAAGGAGGCGATGAAAAAATGCCTTTGATTTTTTGTTGTTCAAAAAGATTGTAAAATTTTTTATTCCTGGAATTTATTTCTTTTGCGATATCAGTAGTTCTTGAGTCTCCGGCAATAGCTGCCCAATATGCGCCATTTTTAAATTTTTGAAACTCTTTTATTCGCGCTATTGTGTCGCTGGCATAGCGGTCAAACCAATATTTTATTGAAAAGAGCGGTTTGCAAATTTTTTTATGTTTCCAGCAATAATATGCAGTTGTTTGCGGCTCTTTTAATGTTGCTAAATCGGAATGCGTCGTTGCCCTGCAGGAACGAATGGTCCGACTCAATATCACCGCCAGAACTCTTTTATTTTTTTCATTTTCTATTTTTTTGATTTTCTCAAACGCAAAATCAATTTCTTTTCGTATATTTTTTATATACCACTTATCAAGAAAAGTTTTATTTTTATCTTGCCTTAATTCAATTTTATATTTTTTAATTAATTCATCATAAATTTTTAAAAATTCTTTTTCTTTGGCGATTGAATATTTATTTTCTTCAATTTCTTTTTTATAAACTTTTATTTTAAAATCGGGAGATGGAAAATTTTTATTATTAAATTTTGCTAGTTCTAAACATAGTTCTCTTTCAAATTCTTGGATTTTGCCATTGGTTTCAAATTTAGCAATCGCAGAGTTTATGGTTTTAATATCTTGCACCATTAAATCCAAATCATAATCCAAGAGCTTTGTTTCAGTTATCATGCAATTGAATCGAGAAATATCTATGCCGATAGCATGAATACCGAGTTCATTTGCCTGCACCAGCGTTGTGCCCGATCCGCAAAATGGATCCAACACAATATCGCCTTTTTTGAAAAAAGTTTGTTTTTTGAAATCATCCGTATGGCCATCTATAAAATACTCAACTAGTTGCGGGATAAATTTGCCTTTATACGGATGTAGCCTATGAACGTGTTTTGTGGTGTCTTTTTCTCTTAAATTATCAAATGATAAGTTCCAATTCAAATCATTGCCAAGTTTCTTTTTCCATTCAATTTCTCTTTTGCTGATAAATGACTGATAATAATTTTTTAAATCATTGACATAAACTTGAGTATTGCCGTTTTCACCATATTTTTTAATTTTTCCATATTGTATTAGGTAAGCGATGTTTGTTTCGCTAATTGAGCGACCCAAAAATGAGCTCGCCCACTCGCAAGCCTCTTTGATGGTTAATAATTGCTTGAATGCCGCTGTGCTCATGTCTAAATCCAAAAATATATTATCCACACAAAACTATGCTTTTAACTCGCAACAAAAAGATCGGCGAGTAAAATTCAACAGAGAAAAAGCTAACAATATTTTCTAATTGGCGGAGGGGGCGGGATTCGAACCCGCGATACCTTTCGGTATATCCGCTTTCCAAGCGAACGCACTCGGCCTCTATGCGACCCCTCCGGTTTCAAAATCTAAATCCTAAATTCTAAATCCCAAAAAAAAGAAACACATATATTTGAATATATACATCCAAAAATCCGCTTTCGGCGCAATATGGCTACACTATAAACAAAAAACGAGCTAAAATCAAATGAAATTACATGGGTGTCACCTATGTAATTTTTACTTCGTGATTTTCATGTTAGGATTAAAGGGGTCTGTTGCCGAATTGGCTTTGAAGCGAAATTTTCAGATTTCGCGCGAGCCAAATGAGAAAAGAGGAGGCATACTTGGCTTAAAGTATGCCGACGATTGACGAATTTGGCGCAGCCGAAAGATGGAAATTGCAGCCAAAGCCAATTCGGCAACAGACCCTAAAGAGCTAATAATCATCGGTTTTGCGTTTGGAAATTTTTGCCGCCGGCGCGGCAAGAACAAAAAGAGTGAAATCGAAAAAAATTATATGAATAAAGCTCTATGGCTCGTCATTATCGGCGCGGCGGTGATCGGGCTGATAATGTTGGCGGGCAATCAAGCCGGTCCCGAGCAGAACGGCGAAGAAAACGGAGAGCCGGTCGTTGAAAACGGCGACAGAATCGCGCCGGAACAAACTCCGGCCACGATGGCGGCGCAAGCGATGGCGGCGCAAGTCGCGGGCATTGATGAAAGCGAGGTTGAGGTTGTCGCGGCGGAAATTCGGCAATGGTCCGACGGATGTCTGGGATTGGCCGGCGCCGATGAAATGTGCGCCCAGGCGATCGTTAACGGTTATCGCATTGAAGTTATCGCCGCCGGTGAAGTGATGTTTTTCCGCACTGACGAAACCGGCACTAATATCCGCCAAGAATAATAGATTTTGGATTAATCGCAAAAACCGCATCGTTATCACCGATGCGGTTTTTAGTTTTATGTTTTTAATTTTTCGCTTTTCGCTATTATACGGCCATATCGTTAAGCGCCTTGATGCGGTCTTCGGTCGGCGGGTGGGTTAAGAAGAGTTTGGAGAACCAGTTCTTTTGCTTGCCGCGGAAAGGATTGGAGATATATAAATGCGCGGTGGAATCTTTGGCGGCGCGCATCGGGTTGGGATCAGCTGAGATTTTTCGCAAGGCGCTCGCCAACCCCTCGGGATAGCGCGTCAATAATGCCGCCGAGGCATCGGCCAAAAATTCGCGCTTGCGTGAAATTGCAAGTTGAATGAGTGTTGCCGCTAGCGGCGCCAAAATCGCCGCGGCAATGCCAAATGCCAGCATTAATAATCCCGTGTTTCCTCGGCTGTCGCGCCGGCCGCCGCCCCAAAAACTGAGGCGCAAAAACATATCCGAAATGATGGCGATAATACCCACCAAAATCACCACAATGGTTTGCAATAACATATCTTTGTTGCCGATATGCGCCAATTCGTGAGCAATCACGCCCTCCAATTCGGTTTTGTCCAAACGATCCAAAAGCCCGCGGGTGACCGCCACCACCGCGTGATTTTTGTCGCGCCCGGTGGCGAACGCGTTGGGCTGGGCTTCATTAATAATATAAATCTTGGGCAAAGGCAATCCCGCGGTGATCGCCAAATTTTCCACCAGCCGATAGAGTTCGGGATGGTCTTTTTTTCCAATCGGCCGCGCGCCGGCCATTGAAAGCACGATTTTATCGCTAAACCAATAGGAGAAAAAACTCTGGAACACCGCGATCGCCACCGCGATATAAAGAAAAGACGAATCTCCCAGCACTTGCGACAACAGCCATCCCAGCCCGATGAGAAACACAAAAAAGAAGGTTAATAACAACCAAGTTTTACGAATATTTTCATCGGCATGAGTGTAGATGGTAGCCACAAAACAAGCTCCAAATTAAAAGCTCCAAATTCCAAATAAATTTCAATAACCAAACCCCAATAATCAAAAAATCATTTTAATATTGGAAAATTTTGGATATTGTTTGAAAATTGATGCTTGGTGCTTGGAATTTAAAATACAAATCAAAACAGACCGACGGCACAAAAATGCGCCAAGCTTAATAAACTATTTATTGGTAAAATCAACTTTGGGGGCTTCGCGTTCGTCTTGATTGGCAATTTCAAACAACGCCATTTGTTTGAAGCCAAACACCGATGCCACGATGTTTGACGGAAAACTTTCAATCTTGATGTTAAAATCGCGCACATTGCC
>CAYOLX010000053.1:0-5707 GCA_964404915.1 uncultured Candidatus Saccharibacteria bacterium
TGCCCTCCCGGCGGAATAGTTTTTAAAATTTTTTTCAATATCGGCGGGCACTCCCACTTTTTTATTTGACAATTCAAATTTTATTGGAAAATTCGCGCGGATTTCGCGAGGCAATCGGTTTTCCACAGGCGCGGCGAAGTGTTGGGCAGTAATTTTGACTTTAATGATAAAAATCATTAAACTAAGTTTATGAGAGTTATTCGAAAAGGTTTTACGATGGTAAACATCGTTTTAATAATAGTTGCGATTTTTATTACAAGTGGAATCGGACTGTTTTATTATGTGCAAATTAATAATCGGGAAATAAGAACGAAACAAGATGTTTCCAAAAGCACTTCACAAGAAATTATTGCCAAAGATAGTGCAAAAAAACAGGCAGAGTCAGAAGATATATCGCCCGAGAAGGAACAAAAAGTTATTTTGGATGGTGGCGATGATGAATTATTGTCATCGAAAAAGCACGCGATTTGCGCAAATAATTGTGGATCGGATCTCATAGTTGGGGCGGAAGGATTAACTTACGGAGTGGTGCTTGGTCCGGATTGCAGATGCTGGCTTGATCGTAATCTTGGAGCAACACGAGTTGCGATTTCGGCTACCGACGAAAGTGCTTATGGGTATTATTACCAATGGGGTAGATTGACCGACGGTCATCAGGATGAAAATAGCACCACAACATCGGTCGTAAGTGTCGGCGATATACCTGGCCACGGCAATTTCATTACGCCATATTTGCCGCCAGATGTGTATGCGCGTACGCCTTACGATTGGCGCGTTCCGCAGAATGACAACCTTTGGCAAGGAGCGAATTCTATAAATAATCCGTGTCCGACTGGTTGGCGAGTACCCACACGACCCGAGTGGGACGCAATTGCCAATTATTTTGCGCCACAAAATAGTGAAGGTGCATTTAATTCGATATTAAAACTTACGTTAGCCGGTCTTCGTGATCGAATTGATGGAACTTTTACGAACCAAGGTATTTCTGGCTGGTATTGGTCGAGTAGCTCGAGCGGCGGTGGTGCGATAGGTTTTGTTTTTTCGAATTCAGATGGATTTCTAGAAATTGCCAATAGTCGAGCTGAAGGTTTAACGGTTCGTTGTGTTAAGGATTAATTAAGAAACCCGACCGAGAGGGGTCGGGCAAGGATCTCGTTTTATTGGAAAATTCGCGCGGATTTCGCGAGGCAATCGGTTTTCCACAGGCGCGGCGAAGTGTTGGGCAGTAATTTTGACTTTAATGATAAAAATCATTAAACTAAGTTTATGAGAGTTATTCGAAAAGGTTTTACGATGGTAAACATCGTTTTAATAATAGTTGCGATTTTTATTACAAGTGGAATCGGACTGTTTTATTATGTGCAAATTAATAATCGGGAAATAAGAACGAAACAAGATGTTTCCAAAAGCACTTCACAAGAAATTATTGCCAAAGATAGTGCAAAAAAACAGGCAGAGTCAGAAGATATATCGCCCGAGAAGGAACAAAAAGTTATTTTGGATGGTGGCGATGATGAATTATTGTCATCGAAAAAGCACGCGATTTGCGCAAATAATTGTGGATCGGATCTCATAGTTGGGGCGGAAGGATTAACTTACGGAGTGGTGCTTGGTCCGGATTGCAGATGCTGGCTTGATCGTAATCTTGGAGCAACACGAGTTGCGATTTCGGCTACCGACGAAAGTGCTTATGGGTATTATTACCAATGGGGTAGATTGACCGACGGTCATCAGGATGAAAATAGCACCACAACATCGGTCGTAAGTGTCGGCGATATACCTGGCCACGGCAATTTCATTACGCCATATTTGCCGCCAGATGTGTATGCGCGTACGCCTTACGATTGGCGCGTTCCGCAGAATGACAACCTTTGGCAAGGAGCGAATTCTATAAATAATCCGTGTCCGACTGGTTGGCGAGTACCCACACGACCCGAGTGGGACGCAATTGCCAATTATTTTGCGCCACAAAATAGTGAAGGTGCATTTAATTCGATATTAAAACTTACGTTAGCCGGTCTTCGTGATCGAATTGATGGAACTTTTACGAACCAAGGTATTTCTGGCTGGTATTGGTCGAGTAGCTCGAGCGGCGGTGGTGCGATAGGTTTTGTTTTTTCGAATTCAGATGGATTTCTAGAAATTGCCAATAGTCGAGCTGAAGGTTTAACGGTTCGTTGTGTTAAGGATTAATTAAGAAACCCGACCGAGAGGGGTCGGGCAAGGATCTCGAAAAACGCCCTATTTCCCCTTCAAAACTCCGGTTCCAGACCGAGCAAGGGCACCAACCAGTGCTAATTCAAGTGACCGAGGTGCTTCGCTTTATTTTGCCACCCCGATAGGTAGTCCAGCCGGGTTATCCCGCCAAAAAATCGAACCCCGGCTTGGCGACCGGGGCGGTTCGATTATTAGAGGGTGCACCAACCAGTGCTAATTCAAGTGACCGGGAGGGGTTGCTTGAAAAGCAATCAAAAAATCGCTTAATTATGAGCGATTTTTTGATTATTCCAGTTCAATTTTTCTATCTTTGAGGATCAGCTTGCTTTTGAGACAGGATAACAATTCGCGTTTTTCCGTAATGGTGCCTTCCCGCAAAAGATATTTTGCGTAATTTTTTATATCGATTTCGGAATTTCGCGCTTCTTTTTTGTGCCCCAGCACGCCGATCCTGAATTTATTGAATAATTTCTACGAATTCAGTATTTTTGCCGTTATTTTGCCGTTGATTTTTTACTAAATTTATGCTATTATATCACCAAGTTGCGGGGTAGTTTAACGGTAAAACAAATCCCTTTCAAAGTGCTCGTAATTAGAGCGTTTTGAAAGGGTGGATTATGGGTCCGAGCCCCATTCCCGCAGCACACATTTTGTGTTGGCATGGCGGAATGGCAGACGCAACTGTTTATCAAACAGATAGCCGCATGGCTGTATGGGTTCGAATCCCGTTGCCGAAAGTTCTTCCCAAGAATTTTCGATAGCGGGATTTTTTGCAAATCTGCGATTAAAATTATGGAAATCCCTCAAAATATTTTAAACAAATTTATAGTCAGAGAAGATTATTTGGAATGTATCAAAAAAGAAACTGCGATCACGGCTTATTTGGATTTAACCAATATGTTCCATTGGCAGGATGTTTTGGGATGGAAATTCAGGATTAATGATATTGTTTCCCAATTATTTTCATTTTCCAACATCAAAGAAGTGAAAATTTACTACGGCAAAAACGAGTACGACAAAGACGCGAAAATAAAATCGGATATTTTAAAGAAGCGGATTTTGGCGACCGGCGCGATTTTGCGCGACAAACGGGTTAAATTCATCAAAAAAACTCCCGACGAAGCGTTGCTTTTTAAAAGGACGACTAGAAATTTATTTAACGCGGAGGTGAACGGCAAGATAAAAGAGCTGATTGATCAAATCAAGAAATGCGGAATGGAAACGATACGCGAGCCAAAATGCAATTTTGATGTGGAAATGGCGATGGACATGATGGACGATACCGAGAAAAATACCGCGGTAATGCTGTTTTCAGGCGACTGCGATTTGGCGTTCGCGCTGGAGCGGTTGAAGATAAAAAATAAAAGAATATTTGTCGTGGGGGTGCGGGGAATGGTCGCCGAAGAATTACATTTGGTAAAGGACAAATATATCAATTTCGGCAAGTTTTACACTGGAATAAGGAGATATCCGATAAAATAAAGCGAAAATCCCGCCAAAAGCGGGACCGCGTGATTAGTAAGCAAATCGCTTACACTTATCATATAGCGCTTTATGCCGGACATTGTCAAGGGAATGATCGCGGAAAAATAACCTTAAAATACTTGGGCTTGACATGGATTTGATCATCTGCTAGGATTGCAATGTCAGAGAGATAAAAAACAAATGTTGAAAAAAGACAACAACAAAAATCATCAATGAAGCGAACGGTTTTCTGTGACTTTGCGTTTCAGAAAATCGCTTCAAAGCGGTTTTTTTGTTGCTCAAATTCAGAGCGCTTGTGGGGTAAGAACGTTGAAAACAGAATAGTTAGTTATATTGCCAGTAAAATCACATCGAATTTTATTGGTAATTCCAAAGTCTTTTTGAAACAATTGTAATTTCAAGAATTTGGCGGCGGCAGACGCGGTTATCAGCGGTGATAACTTGATTTGCCCAACCGCGGAATTCAACAAAATTGAAGTTATTAATTGCTAGCCAAGGTACAGACCTGCTGATTAAAGGTTTTCGTGGCGAAACTTTTTCTTTTCGTCGCGAGAGATTGGAAAATTGAGGAAACGTACTTCAAGGAAGTCCGTTGACGATATTTTTCAAGCTCGCAGCAGAAAAGAAAAAATTGCAGCAGGAAATCTTTGATCAGCAGGTCTAAAAAATTTATAGGCGGATGGTGGATGCCTTGGGACCGGGAGGCGACGAAGGACGCGGTATGTCTGCGATAAGCTTGGGGGAGGCGACAAACAGCCATTGATCCCGAGATTTCCGAATGGGGAAACCCTAGCCATGCAAACATGGTTAATCCCGCGCGTAAGCGAGGGAGGCGAACCTGCGGAAGGGAAACATCTCAGTACGCAGAGGAAAATAAAAAAAACTTCGCGTTTGCGAAGAACATTCCCCCAGTAGCGGCGAGCGAAAAGGGAGGAGCTCAAACCCGTTTGTATTTCTCCAATGTTCGATAGACAAACAACGATATTGATATTGAATTTTTCAAAGTTCAAAGTTCAATGTTTAATGTTTATTTAACATCGGTGAAGTACAAGCGGGGGTTATAAGATTTAGATATCCGCGTGAGCGCAAGCTTTTACGCGGCAAAGCTCATCAATATGTAATTTGGTTAGCCCAACTACCCTGGAAAGGGAGGCCGCAGCGGGTAACAGCCCCGTAAGCGAAAACTATTACAAGCTTTGAATCTTTATTCTTGAGTACCGCGGGAAACGACAGTCCTGCGGGAAGTCGGCGGGACTATACCGCCAAAGCTAAATACTACCCGGTCACCGATAGTGCACAAGTACCGTGAGGGAAAGGTGAAAAGCAGTCCGGTGAGGACGGTGAAATAGTTCCTGAAACCATCACGCTTACAAAGACTCATAGCCCTGTGTTACACAGGGAAATTCCAAAACCAAAGCTCTAAATCCTAAACAAGCTCAAAGTCCAAAATCCAAAAATCAAAATAGATTCTTGATTTCTGTTTTGAATTTGGAATATTTGAATTTTGGATTTGTTTAGATTTTGGTGCTTGGATTTTGGGATTTTCCCGTGTAGCACGGGGTAGTGGGGTGCTTTTTGTAGAACGAGCCAACGAGTTTAATCCATTAGTTAGTCTAAGCGTCTCCGACGCGAAGGCATAGGGAAACCGAGTCTGAATAGGGCGCTTCCCCGTGTTACACAGGGAAATTCTAAAACCAAAGCTCTAAATCCTAAACAAGCTCAAAATGCAAAATCCAAAAATCAAAACGGGCGCTTGATTTTCGTTTTGAATTTGGAATATTTGAATTTTGGATTTGTTTGGAGTTTGGTGCTTGGAATTTAGGATTTTCACGTGTAGTGCGGGGGTACTTATGGGTTAAGACCCGAAGCCAAGGCGAGCTTGCCATGGCCAGGTTGAATCCCGTAGAAATACGGGAGGAGGACCGAACCGGTTGACTGTGCAAAATCTTCGGATGAGCTGTGGTAAGAAGTGAAAAGCTAATCGAGCTTGGTAATAGCTGGTTCT
>CAYOLX010000054.1:0-5673 GCA_964404915.1 uncultured Candidatus Saccharibacteria bacterium
CGAAAAATTCGTCAGTCGGCGGCATACTTTGAGCCAAGTATGCCTTCTTCTTCCTCATTTTTCTCGCGCGAAATCTGAAAAATTTCGTTCTGAAAATAGTTTTTCCACGCTCTCATTATTAAACCTGTTGCTCTCTTTATAGCAAAAAATCACAAAATTAAAAGCCCCTAATCAAAAATTACGCTCGCTTCATAAAATTATTATGTCCGCCACATTATGACAAGCAATTGACATCTCCTTCTTGGTTTGCTACCTTAAAAATAACATCGTTCTTTACAGGTGATAAAATATGGATAGAACAGATGAGTTTGAAGAAGATTACCAAGTAATTAGGACCGCCATTGAGAAGGGAATTCATGTGGAATTAGTTGTCGGCCCTCTCTCAAGAAGAAAAAGAGAACTCCTGCGAGATCTTTTGTATCAGGATTCAGAAAATGATCCGAAGCGGTTTCAATGCTGGGTTCTCAAGGAAAGACCAAGGCGGCATGGCACGCTATTGATCAAGTCGATAAAAAATACATGGCGCCCAAAAACAACACAAATGGACTTGATGATAGAGGATGAACATCCGCCCGATGGAACTTATGACTCGGCACTGGTAGTTGAAGACGCAAATAAAGAATTTTGCAAAAATTTTTTTTGCACGCCGTTTGATCATTACCGCCGAGAGGGAGCACTTCTTACTCTTGAAAATATTGACGAATTCCCGATAATAGCCGATTAAAGCCCGGCTCATTTTTTTTTATAATTTAACAAACCATTCCACCCTTCGGGCGAACCATCCCATATAATCACCACTGGAATATTAACAAGCAAAAACCGCTTTGGGGGATAACCAAAGCGGTTTTTATAAATTCAGCCAAAATGATTTGGCGCGAGAAGCTAGTTGATGGCAACCGGTTCGTTTTTTTGCGGACCGCCTTCAATCCATTCCATTTCAATTTCCAGCTTCTTCTCCACTTGCTGCCCTTTTTGCTCTTCTTCAACTTTCATTTCCAAAACGAGATTTGCCGGCACCTGCAGGATCACCTCTTTTTCGCCGCGCTTCAGCGAGATTTGCCCGCCTTCCAGTTTTTCGGCGATTTGACGCAACGCCGCGGCGGCTTCTTGAGCGGTCTTTTGCTCTTTGCTCTTAAATAATATTGTTTCCATATTTTTTGTTTTTATTATCCCAAAATTTTTTGCCCGATGCGGTCGAAAATTTTGAGCGGCGTTTTGCCTTTTTGCTTGCGCGTCCCTTAATTTATTTAGAACACAAAAATTACAAAAAAACAATATTTTGCGGTTATTTTAAATAATCATAGGCCGAAAGCGCGGCTTTGGCGCCCTCGCCGGCGGCGATGACAACTTGCTTGTATTTAATGTTGGTGACATCGCCGGCGGCGAATAATCCGGCGGTTTTGGCGGCGGTGTTGGAATCGATTTTGATTTCTCCGGCCTCATTTAAATCAACCAAATCCTTGGCAAAATCCGCCGCGGGAATTGAGCCGATTTGCACAAACAATCCGTCAACCTCCATTTCTTTCTTTTCGCCGGAATCTTCAAATGATATGGCTTTTAAAAATTTATCGCCCTTGATTTGAGTGATTTTTCGGTTGGTGAAAATTTTCACGCCCCGGGCTTGCGCTTTTTCGCGCAACACCTCATCAGCGATGAAACTTGCTCCCGCTTCAAAAAGAAACACCTCTTTGGCATAATCGGCAACCTCAATCGCCGATTCAAAACCGGCATTGCCCCCTCCCGCCACCACCACTCTTTTGCCGCCAAAAAGCGGCGCGTCGCATGTGGCGCAATAGACCACGCCCTTGCCGACAAATTCCTGTTCGCCGTCAACGTTCAAAGATCGTTGCTTTCTGCCGGTGGCGACAATAACCGCGGCGGCGGCAAATTCTTCATCTTTGGTCGCGACAAAAAAATTATCCGCCTTTCGCAACGAGATCACCTCTCCTTGCTTAATGGCAACATCATATTCCTTTAAGTGCGCGGTGAATTTAGCCATCAATTCAAGCCCCGAAATTTGTTTTTCTCCCGGCCAATTTTCAATTGAACCGGTCAAGCCCGTCTGTCCGACAAAATTTTTCGCCAAAACCAAAGTTTTTAATTTTTTTCTCGCCGCGTAGATCCCCGCGGTGATTCCCGCCGGCCCGCCGCCGATAACGATTAAATCAAACATATTTTTCTGAAAATTAATGATTATCAAAAACGCGTCATAATGGATAATTATAAACTAGCACAAAAAACCGAAATTTAAAAAATTGACCGGCGACTATTGAATACTATTGGATAAAATTATCGGTTTATGCTATAAAACAATAAAGTCCCCGCCGCGCGGCGACGCGGCGGATATAAATAAGCAAGAACAAAATATGGCACAAAAAGCAAATTCGGCTTTTATGAAGCCGCTGAACGTTAGTAATGAGTTGGCCGCCGTTGTCGGCAAAGGGCCGATGCCCCGCTCCGAAGTGGTGAAAAAACTTTGGGAGTATATCAAGAAGAACGGCCTGCAAGATCCGACAAACAAGCGCAACATCAACGCCGATGCCGCTCTGCAAGCGGTGTTCGGCGGCAAGAAAGTTGTCAATATGTTTGAAATGACCAAACTGGTCTCGGGCCATCTGTCATAATCAAAAATGAAAAAACCCCGCTAAAAGCGGGGTTTTTGATTTTTTTGAATTACGAAACTCGTTGAGGCAAGTGTTTTCGCGGAGCATTATTTTGCGCGACCGGCGCAAAATACTAGGAAATTTTATAGCAATAAAATTTCCGTGCTCCGAGAAAATACTTACCGAATAAGAGTTTCGTAATTCAAATCAATTTGATAATTTCAAGCACCGGATTCTTTTTTGATTTGGCGCTTGTGCTTGATGTATTTAATAATCATGGGAGAAAAAGAAATGGCGATGATCGCCAAGATCACATATTCAAAATTCGCTTTCACGAAAGGCAGTCCCCCGAAATTAAAACCCAGAAAAAGCAAAACCGTCACCCAGATAAACGCGCCCAAAACATTATAAAAAAGAAAATTGCCGTAACGCATTCTGCCGACTCCCGCGACAAACGGCGCGAAGGTGCGCATAATCGGAATGAAACGAGCGATGATAATGGTTTTGCCACCGTGTTTTTCATAGAAGCGATGCGTTTTTTCCAAATGCTCTTTTTTGAAAAATCGTGATTTGGGACGGCAAAAAACTTTCGGTCCGACATAGCGCCCGATCCAATAATTGACCGTGTCGCCCAAAATCGTGGCAAACAACAGCACGAAATAAGCAACCCAGACATTGAGCATGTCCGCGCCGGCAAGCGCGCCCGTCGCGAAAAGCAATGAATCTCCCGGCAGAAACGGCGCCACCACCAAGCCGGTTTCCACAAAAACAATGGCAAACAGCAACACATAGATCCAGTTGCCCAAAAAAGCAATGATTATTGCCAGATATTTATCAATATGAAAAATGAAATCAAACAAAGCAAAATCAAAAATTTCCATAATCCTTTCGCGAGATTATTCTCAATCGCCCCATCGCGGCCGATAAATCAATTTCCGTTGTTTTTGGCGGGAGTGATTTTTCGGTATTCAAGATAAGAATAGGCAACGACATAGATTGAAAAGAAAAGTGCCGGGAAGAGCACTAAAAACAACGCCAAATTCGGCAAAATCAATCCTCCGAAAGCGATCACCCCGGCGATTTTAAACAACCCGCCCCCAACTTTGTGAGTCTTTTGCCAAACCTCTTCGCTACTGAACGTCCATGGAGTCCTGATGCCGATGAACCAATTTCTTTTGGCGTTTTCAATTAAAACTCCGGAACAATAAAACAACAATCCAAAGGCGGGCGACATAAATTGGATCATATTGAATCTGGCTCCCAGATTCCAGGCGACGGTTAAAAGATGGACGTAGAGGAAAAAGAGAAGAATAGCCACGATGAAATTATCAAAATAATTTCTGAACTTTTCAATATTGGCTTTTAAGGGATCCATTTTGGGAATCAAAATAAAAAAGAAAAACATCGCCAAAGAAATAATCGGCATCAAAAACAGTCCCCAAAATTTGGACATATAACCGTCAACATCGCCGTCGATATTCCAGTGCGACGCCACGGTTTCGGGCATCCGCGGATAAAAATACGCGCCAACGGCAAAAGACGCCAAAATTATCAACAGAATAATCATTACGCTTTTTTTCATCTTTTTTAATTGATTATTTTTTAATGAGAGCGTAGAGAAACTATTTTCAGAACGAAATTTTCAGATTTCGCGCGAGAAAAATGAGGAAAGAGAAGGCATACTTGGCAGAAAGTATGCCGCCGACTAACGAATTTTTCGCAGCCGAAAGATGGAAATTGCAGTTGAAAGATAGTTTTTCTACACTCTCTTAATATAAACCCGGTAAAACGGTCTTATCGCCAAAATGATAAACGCCCCGACAAACCACCGAATGTCAATCTCGGTTATTTGGGGAAAAAGCATGGCAATCGCAACGCCGAAAGCGATGCAACTCCACTTTATCATTCCCACGTCCAGCCAATCCATTTTGCTAACTTTGGCGTCAAAAAAATTTTTAATATCCATATTTTTATTTTAATTTTTTAATGATTTTGATTTTTGCCGGTCTTTGAGCCAAATTGCCATCGCGGCGGCCAAAATCGCCAAGATTGATATCCACGCGGCGGCAATCACATTGCCATGCTCTCCGGCAAAGCCAGTTGATGAGGTGTGCTTAAGGGTCTGTTGCCGAATTGGCTTTGGCTGCAATTTCCATCTTTCGGCTGCGCCAAATTCGTCAATCGTCGGCATACTTTAAGCCAAGTATGCCTCCTCTTTTCTCATTTGGCTCGCGCGAAATCTGAAAATTTCGCTTCAAAGCCAATTCGGCAACAGACCCCTTAATCAATATGCCCGCATAGGCCCAAACAAAAACCAAGCCATAGGCAATGCTTCTGTCTTTTGTCATTCTGGCGATACCGATAACCGCCCCCACAAGAAGAATCATCACCGTCCAAACGCTTGGAGCGACTCCAAATCCGTCCCAACCCAAACTCACCAAAAAGACGGTGACATTGGCAATGGTTGCCACTGTGATCCAGCCGAAATAGATCGCAAACGGCAGGCGGATGAAAAACTTTTCTTGCCGCGAAAAATTTCGCCCCTTCAGCAAATCGGCGATTTTAATCAAGCACGCCAAGAGCGCGATCATTATCGCCAAAGATAATCCGGGCATCATATAATGCCAGGCAAAAATCCACGCGGCGTTGGCAACGGAAGTGGCGATAAAGTAAACGCTCAATTTTTTGAGCAAATCTTGGCGATCTTGGCTTTTATCTTTTTGAAAAAAACCAAACTGGTAGATAACATAAAGCCCCAAAAGCAAATAGATCAACCCCCAAATGGAAAAAGTCAATCCGGCAGGCGTGAAAAGATTGGGGTAAAGATCCGAAATCGCCCCGGTGGATAAATTGTTGATGGGTAGGGCGTTGGCAAGCACATTAACAACCACCATTCCCAAATAGGAGCCCAAAACCAAAAATTTAATCGGCATATGTTCTTTTATTTTTATTAAAAAACTCTTCAATCGTTAATTATATCAAAAAAACGCCGCCGGCGAAGGCGGGGGAGGGCAAATGTCAAATGATAATAGAAATGTCATACTTGGAATTCGAATAGAAATGTCATATT
>CAYOLX010000055.1:0-5580 GCA_964404915.1 uncultured Candidatus Saccharibacteria bacterium
GTGGTTTCTCTGGGAGGGTCGGTGGTCTATCCCTATGGCGATAAATATAACAACGGACTGGACATCGCGTTTTTGCGCGATTTGCGCCAGTTTTTGTTGGCGCAGGGAAAATTGGGGCGGCGGTTTGTGATCGTGGTGGGCGGCGGCAAATCGTGCCGCATCTATCAAAAGGCGGCGCGCGAGGTTTTGGGCGACAAAAAAAACAACACCGATTTGGATTGGATCGGCATTCAGGCGACAAAAATGAACGCGCTGTTCGTCGCCAAAATTTTGCGGGAAATTTCGTTTCCGCAAATTTTGGATCATCGGCCGGGCAAAAAGGAAATTAACGCGTTTCTAAAAAGCAACAAAAAAGTTCTGATGGTTTCCGGCTGGGAGCCGGGAGGGTCCACCGATTATGACGCGGTTGAATGCGCCATAATTTTCGGCGTCAAGGAAGTTGTTTCGGCCAGCGATGCTCATTTTGTTTGCGACAAAGATCCGCGAAAATTTTCTGATGCCAAGCCCATTAAAGAGCTCACGTGGAATGAATATTTGAAATTGATTCCGTCAAAATGGGTGCCGGGGCTATCCACGCCGGTGGATCCGGCGGCGTCAAAGCTGGCGAAAAAACACAAATTGACGATTAAAAAGATAAAAGGTGGAGATTTTGAGAGTTTTTGCAATGTGATTGAGGGCGGCGACTTTGGGGGATCAATCATCAAATCATAATAATTTCAACTGCCGCTTTGAAGCGGCGGTTTTTTGACAAAATGGCAAAAAGCGAGATTCCCGATGAATATACCGCCGGAAAGACATTTTTTTTGGGCTGTGAAATTGATCTTTCATTACGTCCTTTGATACCGCGCCCGGAAACTGAATTTTGGGCGCGGCATGCCATTGCCGATTTGGCGCGAAAGAAAAATAAAAATTTCAGAATTTTGGATATTTTTTCCGGTTCCGGATGCGTTGGAATTGCCGTTGCTAAAAACTTGCCGCAAGTGAAAGTTGATTTTTCCGATATTGATTCTTTGGCGATTGAGCAAATAAGAATCAATTGCAAGATAAACAATATCGACCCAAATCGCGCCCGAATTTTTAGATCCGATCTTTTTGAGAATTTGCCCGCCGAAAAATATGACGCGATTTTGGCCAATCCTCCCTATGTTGATCCGGCGCGGATGCAAGAAGTGCAACCGTCAGTGCTTGATTGGGAGCCGCATTGCGCGCTTTTTGCCCAAAAAGGCGGCATGGCGCTGATTGAAAAATTTTTATCGCAAGCGAAGAATTATTTGACCGAGAATGGGTTTATCTATATGGAATTTGACACCTTGCAAAAAAGCCGAATTGACGTTAGGATTAAGCAAAATAAATATTTGTCCGCGGAGTTTTTCAAAGATCAGTTTGGCGAGTGGCGTTTTGTCAGGATAACAAAATAAAGATGAAAAAAATTATTTTGGCGGAAAGCAATCCGCATCATATCGCGCTTTATCGCAAAATATTTGAGAATATGAATTTTGATGTTGAGCTGGCGCGCACCAAAGAAGAGCTGATGGAAGAACTGCGCGAGATTCGCATTGGACGATCAAAAGCGCCCGATCTGGTGGTGATGGATTTGATGTTGGGAGACGGGGCTGGAAAAGAGGCCTTGCGAGCGATCAAAAAAAGCCATTTCACGCGCCATATTCCGGTGTTCGCGGTGACTAATTTTACCAACCCGGAATTTGAAAACGAAATTAAAATGGCGGGCATCGCGCCGGAAAGATATTTGATGAAATCAAATCACACGCCCGGTGAAATTGCCGATCAAATCCAAAACTATTTCGGAGGCACTCCGCCGCGTCCGCCGGTGAGGATGTCCTAACCTTTTGTTTTTAACCGCCTTGATCCATTCATGGCGGTTTTTTGTTGGAGCGTGTCCCATTTCAAGCTGTGGAAAACTCAGCATTTTTAGCTTTATTTTGCCTCAATTTGACATTGGGAAATGATGGGGTTAAAGTATACATATGTGGAGAAATGTGTTGATAAGTGGAAAATAGTGGGAATTATGTTTATTGGTGAATACACATATTCAATTGACGAGAAAAAGCGATTGGGCGTGCCGCCGAAATTTCGCCAACAGCTGAAAAAGGGCGCGGTGATCACGCGCGGTTTGGACAATTGCTTGTTTTTGTATTCGCGCGAGGAGTGGGAAAAATTGGCGAAAAAGTTGAGCGAAATGCCCTTGGCGCGCGCCGACGCGCGGGGATTCGCGCGGATAATGCTTTCCGGCGCCATGGAGGTTGAGTTTGATAATCTGGGACGAATTCTGGTGCCCGATTATTTAAAAGATTATGCTCGGTTGAAAAAGAAAGCGGTGGTGGCGGGCTTGTATAACCGCGTGGAAATTTGGGACGAAGATGAATGGAAGGCATACAAAGACAAAACCGAAAAAGAAGCCGGCAACATTGCCGAAAGATTGAACGAATTGGGAGTCTGAGCCGCAATAGATCGCGGCAAGCTCCAATAAACAAATTCCAATTTCCAAATAATATCCAATATCCAAATCTTAATGATCCTGTTTGGAGTTTGGTGCTTGGTATTTGGAATTTACCTTAATGGTCCATATTCCTGTTTTGCTAAATGAGGTGATTGCCGCGCTTGATCCCGAGTCCGACGAAAATTTTGTTGATTGCACTTTTGGATGGGGCGGGCACAGTTTGGCGATTTTGAAAAAAACCGCGCCGGCGGGAAAAATTTTGGGAATTGAGCGGGACGCGCAGAGCTTAGTGGAAATTCCTGAAATGATAAAAAAAAATCCGCGGTTGATAATTGTCAACGGATCCTATGATAATATCGCCGCTATCGCGCGGGAAAATAATTTTGATAATGTCAGCGGAGTATTAATGGATTTGGGGATGTCGTCGTGGCAGTTGGACGCGAGCAAAAAGGGCTTTTCTTTTTCAAAGGATGAGCCGCTGGATATGCGATATGACCAAAGTCAAGAATTGACCGCGGCGGCGATTATCAATGATTTCGGGGCAAAAGAGATAGAAGATATTTTCAAAAACTACGGGCAAGAAAGATTTGCAAAAAAAATCGCGCGGGCGATTGAAAAAGAAAGGCGCCGCTACCGCGTTGAAACTTCCGGTCAGTTGGCGGCGCTGGTCAAAAGCTTGACGCCCCCGCCGCAAAGAATAAAATCTTTGGCGAGAATCTTTCAGGCGTTGCGTATTGCGGTTAACGATGAAATCCAAATCGTAAGGCGGGGAGCGGTCGCGGCGTTTGAAATTATTCGTCCGGGCGGAAGAATGGCGGCAATTTCATTTCACTCATTGGAAGACAAAATTATCAAAGAAGAATTCGCGCGCTTGGTTAAGTCCGGTCGCGCGGAATATATTGTCAAAAAACCGATAACCGCCCGAGAAGATGAGATTGCCGCCAATCCGCGCGCGCGATCGGCGAAATTAAGGGCGATTGTGAAATTATAAAAAATAATAAAACGCGATGAAGAAAAAAACAAAAGCCATTATCAAAAAGCGTTTTTTCAATTTCCGCTCGCTGTCGTCGCTGGCAATTTGCGCCTTGCTCTTTGGCGCGGTTTGGCAACTAAATTATCACATTCATCAAAATTCTGTTGTCGCAGATTTAAAAAAAGAAATCGCCGCCATTGGCGTTCAAAACAGCGATTTGGAATCAAAGTTGTCGCAATCAAATTCCCTGGATGATTTTGACCGCTATCGGGTGGCGGAAGCGGAAAATTATGAAAAAGTTGATATTGCCGGCGTGCGCTATGTTTATGTTTCGGGAAGCGGTTTTGCCAAAAGATAGCGCGCCGCAAGGATTTTTGACATGATCGCCAAAAAAACAAAAAGCAAGAATCGTTTTTGGAGGGCGCATTTGGCGCTCTTTTGCCTCGTTGCGATCAGCGTCGGCGTGCTGGCGCGGCTTTTTTATTTGCAAATTCATTTGGGGGAGCATTATCGCGTTTGGGCGCAGGGATTTTCGGTTTACGCGAGCCAACGGCAAGCACCCGTCCGCGGAGAAATATTTTTTTCCGGCGGCCAGCCTTTGGCGGTCAACAATGATTTTTTCTATTGCTATGCCGCGCCGCCGAATATTAAAGACAAGGAGGAAGCGGCGCGGCGGGTTGCGGAAATTTTGCGGCTGGAAAAAAACGATTTAATTGAAAAATTCAGCCGCGAGTCCTCGCTTTATTCTTTGTTGAAAGAAAAATTAACCGAAGAAGAAGTCGCCGCGCTGGAGGAGGCGGCAATCGCTGGCATTTATGTTGACAAGAAAAAAATGCGCCACTATCCGCAAGGGGAAACCGCCGCTCAATTGGCGGGATTTGTTGATGATGACGGCGTTGGCCGCTATGGCGCGGAAGATTATTATAACGAAGAATTGTCGGCGGGCGAAAGTATTTTTCTAAATATTGATTATAATATCCAATATCAGGCCGAGAAAATGCTAAAAGAGGCCGCCGATAAATTGAAGGCGGTCTCCGGAGAGGCGATTGTCGCCGATCCGAACACCGGCGCGATTTTGGCGATGGCAAAGACCCCCCGATTTAATCCCAATGAATACAAAGATTTTGCCAAAAAAGGGATTGATATTTTTAAAAATGATTCTTGCCAGACATTATTTGAGCCCGGCTCGGTTTTCAAGGCGATCACCATGGCGGGGGCGATAAACGACAAAAAAGTCACTCCTGAAACCGATTATGTGGATACCGGCATGGTGAAAATCGGCGGCTGGCCGATTTATAATTATGGCAATCGCGCCTATGGGCGGCAAACGATGGCCGATGTTTTGAAATATTCAATTAATACCGGCGTGGTTTTTGCGCAAAGCCGGTTGGGGAATGAGCCGTTTGTTGAATATATGGAAAAATTCGGCATTTTTGAACCGACGGGGATTGATTTGCCCGAAACTTTTTCTTCCAATGCCGAGTTCAAAAAAGGATACGCGATTAATTATGCCACCGCGTCTTTCGGCCAGGGAGTTTGGATGACTTCAATCCAGTTGATTCGCGCTTATTCGGCGCTGATTAACGGCGGCGTTTTGGTGCGTCCGGCGGCGGCAAAAATCACTTCAAAAAACGACAATGTCAAAGAAACGCGCCGCGTGATTGATCCGGAAACTTCAATCACCATTCGCAAAATGCTTGCCAATGTGGTGGAGGAAGGGTTTGGCAAATCGGCGAAAGTGGCGGGCTATTCAATTGCCGGCAAAACCGGCACGGCGCAAATGTCATGGTCAACCCTGGGGGTTGACCGGCGCGGATATTCCGATAAAACCACGCAAAGTTTCATCGGATTTTTTCCCGCCGAAGATCCCAAATTTTTGATTTTGGTGAAATTGGTGGCGCCCGAAGCCAACACCGCCGAATATTCTTCGTTGCCGGTGTTTCGCGAATTGGCGCAATATGTGATTTATCTTTCGCAGCTGCCGCCCAACGAAGAACCTCTAAAAACCGCGCCGCTCGCGCTTCCCATTGAAAAAACCGAAAATTGAGCTATAATCCCATTGTTCGGATTTTTCCGGCCCCATCGTCTAGCGGCCCAGGACATCTGGTTCTCAGCCAGGGAACACCGGTTCGACTCCGGTTGGGGCCGC
>CAYOLX010000056.1:0-5501 GCA_964404915.1 uncultured Candidatus Saccharibacteria bacterium
ACATATTTTTTTGTTGTTATCCTTCCGCGGGGGCGCCCATGGCGCGGCGGCGCGATTCAATTTCGCGCTCCACGACCTCACGCGCGCGACCTTCTTTCAGGGAATAGTATTCCTTGATGTCATTGGCGCGACCGCGATCGGAGTCGCTGGGCGGATAGGTTTTGATATTAAACGGCGACGACACTTGGCCGTTAATCAGTATTCTGACATAAGCGTTATAATTTTCAAGCCGGTTGAGATCCTGCGCGGTGAACGCCGGCGCGAATTGTTTTGCTAAAAACTCGGAATCTTCCACGCCCACGCGAAATGATGAGATTGTGCCCACATTGCCAAACACGCTGTCGCGAATCTCGTCTTCCAGCTGGCCGATGAATTGGTGCGAAATGGTGAGGCACAATTTATATTTTCGCGCCTCGGACAAAATGGTGGAAATCGTGTCAGTGGCAAAATTTTGAAACTCGTCAATGTAGAGATAAAAATCTTTTCTGTCCGCCTCGGGCGTGTCCACGCGCGAAAACGCGGCAATCGTCAATTTGCTGGTGATAATCAAGCCCAAGAGAGAGCTGTTGATGTCGCCCAATCGCCCCTTACTCAAATTGACCAAAAATATCTTTTGCCCGTCTAAAATTTCGCGAAATTTGAAGGTGCTTTTTGTCTGTCCGATGATGGGACGCATATAATCATTGGAAATGAAGGTGTCAAACTTGGAAGTGATATAGGGCACCATATTTTTCAGCGACGCCTCGCCGCCCGCCGCTTCGGCTTGCTTCTCCCAAAATTCTTTCACCAAAATGTTTTTGCATTTCGCCAAAAGATAATGGCGAAAATCTTTGTCCGCCAAAACTTTGGGCACTTCCATCAAAGTGTAGGTTTCTTTGGTGTCATCCATCAATAATTGCAGGGCGTTGCGCGCGTATTGTTCAAACATCGGCCCGCCGGTGGCTTTCAGATCATAGAGCTTGTCAAAAATCTTCATAAATTCATTGATGATGAAAGTTTTCTGCTCGGGAAAACGGGGATCATATTCCAACATATTCAACCCGATGGGATATTCCAAATTCGCCGGATCAAACACCACCACGTCATCCAGCCGTTCGTTGGGAATTTTGCCCAAAATATCGTCAATCAAATCGCCGTGCGGGTCCAAAACGCCCACGCCGGCGCCGTTTTTCACGTCTTGTTCAATCAGGTTAGACAAAAACGCCGATTTTCCGGTGCCGGTCTGCCCGATAACATACAAATGCCTCCGGCGATCGCCCGCGCCCAAATAGGCGTCTCTTTTTTGTCCGCGATATTGGTTAAAACCCAACAGCAATCCCTCGCGCAAAAGATTTGCCGGCGGCGGGGCGGTGCGGGCGTTTAGTTGTTTGATATTCGGGGTTTTTAAAAACGGCGTGGGAAAATGAAAAATTCCCGCCAGTTCTTCAGTGCTCAATGTGGAACGATTTGCCGCGTTGAAATTGCGGAAAATGTAATCTTGCAAAATTTTGGCGCCCGCCTTGCCTTGCTTTTTGGTGACGCGAAATCCGTTTAACCCGGGAGCGGAAAATTGATCCAGCGATCCCGCCAATTGGTCAAAAACTTGTTCGCTGCGCAATTTATCTTTGATGGAAACCACAATGCGCACATTGGCCGCCAAATTATATTTTGCCAGCTTGCTCTCCATTCCCTTGATCAGCAATTCATCTCCCTGCTGTCCGACATATTGCCGCGGTTCGCTTTCTTTTGGACCGGAGAGCGCCCCCGCCAAACCAGTGGCCGCCATCGCGGCGAAAAATCCTTTGCCTTCTTTGACTTTTTCCAAAATTTCGCGGCCTCGCGCGCGCCACAAATCGGAAGTATTTTGCAAAACAATTTGCACCGCCGCCTCTTCTCTGTCATCCAATTTGGTCAAAGTGTTAGTGATTGCCGAGAGCGGATCGGTTTCAATCGTTTCATAGGTTTTTAGCGGCAAAAACACCGGCCGGATAGTTTTGGCAAAACCGCAAAAAACGGATTCTTTGGGGCCGAAAATGTTAAAATCCTTGCTTTTTTCAACATAGGCATCGGGATAGATGCTGTTAATCCGCTTTTCCACGAAACTTTCATAGCGGCGCGGCGCGGCGGCATAAAAATAGATCTCGCCCTGAACTTTGGCAATCTCCAGCGCGATCCACGGCTTGGGCGCCAAAAAGCCTTTGGGTTTTAACGACACCAAATTGGCATAGAAATCTTCCATCAAGCGGATCCAATCCTTTTCTTGCTTGCCTGATTGCTGAATCTCCTCGGCGCTTTTTGACGGAATTCTGACCGATAACAGCACCATATCCATTGACAAGCGAAATTTTTCCCGATTGCGTTTTTTGGCAAAAAACAAAACCGCCGCGATTGCCATCGCCAGCAAAATCGCCAATCCGATCGCCAGCCACATTCCCAACGAAAGCCCCGCGCCCGCGTCCATCGCCGGCGTCGCGGCTTTTGCCAGCGCGCCATAACCCGCGTCAACAAACGCGCCCCAGCCGCCGCCGTTAAAATAAAAATTATCCATTATTTGATTTTACTCCACCCGCCCCCAAAAATCAAAACCCCCAACCTAAATCGTAGCGGTATTCGTAGCGGTATTTGATATCGCTAAAATTTAGCGATATCAAATACCGCTACTTTTCCAAATCCCGCCACTCATCACGCCCCGCCAAAAAACTTGACAATCTTTGAAAAATATGCACAATTAAAACTCGTGAGTTTATTAGTTCATTAAAAAGGAGGATGAAATAATCTCCCCCATAATTATCGGAGGTATGTCTCTTAAGTTGGAGAAGACGGGTAACGACGATGTGGAAACGCTTATAATTTTAGAAAATTGCGGAGGCGAAAAACAATTTTTTATTGTCGGATATTTAACGCCTTACGCAATAATCAACCTTGGAGCGCCGGCACAAATAGAAATTTTGCAATTTGACACAAATCAAGGGGCTATAATTTATATAGCCACAATACTCTTTTTAGATTTCCCTACCACCTTATTAAGGTAATTATCGGGGATTTTTTTTACTTCGCCCTGTTTTTGATTTTTCAACTTGCTCTTTTAGATATGCTTGCACGGTTTCGCGCGGTAAATTGGTTTCCAGATGTTTCTTTAGCGCCTTAAGCCGTATCGCAAAATTTTTTTCACCGTTCAATCGAGAATTAAAAGCAATGCTTTTGCTGCTCAGTTTAATTTCTAATATACTGATTTGTTCGTAAATTGAATCAATCATTTTATACATCGCAATCTTTTCCGCGTCACTTGCTTCACTGCTCAATTCAAACCTATCAATTGCCCTATCCATCGTTTCTGACTTTAATATAAGATAAAACGCTGGGATATTAATTTCTGGCCTCAATGAAAGTCCTTCTTTTGTTTTTCTGAAACAATAAACCAACTTACCGCCCCCCAAATTATTTATTTTATTAACTTTATTAATTTTATATTCTGCTTGCGGATTATTTTTCTCAACATCATCAAGGAATGTATCGATAACGGCGATCACAACACCGTTTATCGCCAAAATACCATCGACACCCTTTTTGCCCTTAAAAAGATTCGAATCTTCACCGCTATAATCAATGCCATAATCATCAAATTCGTTAGTTCTTGAATAAGTTAATCCGGGAAAAAATTTATTAAACAATGCCATTGTTACTTTTTCCATCAATTCGCCACCAATTTTATTATTGTTTGTGTATTTTTTTTTATATTCTTCAACTTTTGCCAAATTTTGTTTTATAACGGATTCTCCATATCCAGAAACATTTACAAATTGATTTTGATCTATTCTTCCATCTTGGCTAACCGGATATCCTATAGACGACTGTTTATCTGCAATTTTTCTTATCATATCGTCCATTTTTTTCATTCGTTCTTGCGGAGTTAATATGCAATCTTTTAGATTTTTTTTAATGGTTCGGCGAGCAACCTCCGCCTCGCCACGCGCTCTTGCTTCAGCCAATCTTCCATTCATAATATCATTTTGAGGTCTTGGGATTCTTTTTTTATCGGGAAATTGCGGTTGTCTGTCATATGGCGAGTTGTCAAAATTGCCAAATTTTTCCATAGTTTTGTCTTGGTTATCCGCTTGTATTCCATTTTAACATTAAAATTGGTATTATTGAATAATTTATCTTATTAATCCAAAAATTATGGAAATGCCAAATTTTGAAAATCGCGCCGAGCGCGGCGAAGAAGCATTAAAAGAGCATCTCAAAGAAATCGCCGTGGAATTAAAAGCCGAGGGTATTGAAGTTGACGATGAGTGTCGCGTAAATATGGATTCGTATAAGGCCGAACCAAAATACGCCGGTGGTATTGCGAAAGACAAAATTGATATCGCAAAGATGCAAACAGATTGGAAAAAACGGAAACAACAAGCAAAAAGGGAAATTATTAAGGGTAAAAAACAAGAAAAAGAAACTCGTTCCGGTGAAAAAATGGAAATGTTTAAGACCGCGCTTTTTCATAAAGCGCTGGGCGCAAAATTTTACATTCTGCGCTCATCTCTTCACGATGATTATAAAAACGGCATTGACAATGTGATTGCGGACAAAGAAAGCGGCGCGGTTGTGGGCGCGTTTGACGAGGTGGTTTCTCACGATGGAGAATTGGATAAAGGAAGTAAAACTCGAACCATAAACGGCACTACTGGAGGATTCTTGAAGTATGGTATTGGCATTAAGAATGGAGAACCCATAAAACAAGAAAATCCGCGAGTTCCTTTGTTCTATTTGGCATTAACCCATAAAGAATTAGAAAGCGCGATATCAGATTTTGAAATTGACCGAGAAGAATTATCGGAATTGGAAAAAGCATTGCTTAAAAAATTAACCGATTCAATATCTGAACAAACAAAAATAATCGCCGGCATTCAGTTATTAAAAAATAAAATCCCCGACATTGAAAAATTTCAAAACGCCCTGCAAGAAGCAACAAACCCGGAAAAAAATTAAAACGATTGCATAACGCAAAACCCCGCCGCGCGGGGTTTTGATTTTGATTTGTTTAATTTTACTATGCCGCCGCTTGCTCACGCCCCGCGTCAATAGTTAATCTTTTCTCTTCGGCAAGCTCATTTAATCCATAATAAACATCTTGAATGCCCTCTATCGCCGCTTGATTATTTATACCTTCAAAAATTTCCCCATTTTTAGTTTCCTTTTTCATGTCATCAAAGCGGCGAACTGCTTCCGCCATGATTGAAATAGACGTGCTGTCTAAATCCACTTTTATTTTATCTAATCGCTCGTTTATTTCTTTTATTGCCAATTCTTCTTCGGGAGATATTTTTTCTTTCTCATTTATTTTAACTGTTGCTTCTTCCTGTTGAGGCATTATTTCTGCCATGCGTGTTTTACCAAAAGTTATTGGCTTTTGACAATAATTATTTTGCTTTATGAAATAATATCACACCTTTGCCCGCCCTCGCAAGGTTTGGCAAGGTCAATTTTTGATATTTTTTGCCAGCAGAGAAAGCAAATTTTTCATCGCC
>CAYOLX010000057.1:0-5427 GCA_964404915.1 uncultured Candidatus Saccharibacteria bacterium
AAACTCCGGCACCGGCAAGCGCCGCCGCCAGAACAATCAAGCTTGCTAATAATATCATGTTTTGTTTCATAGTCGGTTTTATTTCGTTGGTTTTATTTTAACAGACATAAACACCAAAAAACAGGGTTTCCCCCGCGCTTCAATGAACCCATGTCTAAATGTTTTAATGTTTTAATGTTTTAATGTTTAAATGATTATATGATTATATGATTATATGATTTTCTTAATCTCCATCGCCGATGGCAATGGAATTGATAATTTCCCTGATTTGTCCGTCGGCATCAACGCCATTGCTATAACCGGCGAACATATAGACAAAATAGCTTTTAGTTTCAAAAACGTAGAGCGGTCCGGGACACGCGCCGTTGAGCGCCAAAGTGGGATCGCCGCTTTTGACTTGAAAAATCTTTTTTGAAGCCAAATCAATTTCTTCCACCAGCGGCGAAATGGAGAAATCGCGCACCATCATAAAATCCTCATAAAGTTGAATTGTCAAATTATCGCCCTTTCCTTGCAACGGTTTTTTGGCGGCCAATATCCGCGCGTCAACGCATCCGGCGGCGCATTCTCCCGGCTTGCCGCCGCATTTTTTGTTGTTTATCTCAACGGAAAAAATCCCCGGCGCGTAATGATCATAATTGGCATTCAGCGTCCAATTTGCCGGATAGGTCATTGAAAGCCCCATTGATTCTTCCTGAAAAAATTTTTGTTTGCCCGAACTTTCCATCGCTTGGCTTTGAGCTTGCCGCACCAACAAAAACACCGCGCTTGCCACCAACGCCAAAAACACCGCGCCGGCAACCAATGTTTTTTTGCGGCAACCACATTCCAAACATTCTTTTTTTTGGCCACAATCCTTCATCCTTTGATTTTAGCATATCTCCGCCCCGAATCAATTTTTCGCCAAACTTAATAGCGATATCAAATATCGATATTTGATATCGTTAACCCCTAAATATAACCAAAAAGCGGGTTTCCCCGCCCCAATGCAAATTCTCGCGCTTCCGTGATTAAATGATTTAATGATTTAATGATTATATGATTATGTGTTTTGCGACAACGCTTCCTTCACCAATTTGCCGACCAGTCCGCTGTCGGCCTTGCCTTTTATTTTAGGCATTAAAATTCCCATCACCTTGCCCATATCCTTGATGGCGGCCGCGCCCGATTGCGCGATGGCGTCGGCAATAATTTTTTTTACCTCATCTTCGGTTAATTGTTCGGGCAAATAACGCATCAAAATTTCAATTTCTTCCCGATTTTGCGCGGCAAGATCGGCGCGTTCTCCTTTTTCAAACAGCACGATCGCGTCGCGAAGTTTTTTAACTTCGGCGGATATCACGGCGATTATATCATCATCGACAAGCATTGCTCGGCTGACATCTTCACCCGCTTTACCGGCCTGAAATTGCTTTTCTTTTTCTTTATTAAGCAACGCGGCCTTAAGATTCTTTAAAACCGAAAGCTCGCCGCTTCTTTTTTCCTTGAACGCCGCTTTGAAATCTTCATTGATTTTGTCTTTTAACATTGTTGAAAGCAAAAAAACGCGCGTTATACTTTGCGCATTTTTTTGATTAAATCGTATTTCTTTTTTGACTCTATTTTGCGCAACGCGGATTTTTTTTGCATATTTTCGGATTTTGTCCGCTTGGCAAACTGGCGGCGGCGTTTTTCCAGCAAAATGCCGCTTTGTTTGATCGCTTTCTGAAAGCGCCTCATCATCGCTTGCGCGTTTTCGCGCTGTTTTCTTCTGATTTCCAAACTCATAATAATATTAATTACCAATAACCAATTTCCAATTTCCAAATAAATCCAAAGTTTCAAAAATTAAAAAATTTAATATTTGGATTTATTTGAGATTTGGTACTTGATGCTTGTGATTTATATTTAGCCGGTGGCAAACGGCAATTCTTCTCCGCCCAGCAAATGAATATGCAAATGATCCACGGACTGCCCGGAATCTTTGCCGCAATTAATCGTCAACCGATAGCCGGATTCATCCACGCCCTTGATTTTGGCGATTTCGGGGATTGCCAGCAGAATTTGCGCCAGATATTCCTTGTCTTCGACCGTTGCCATTTGAATGTTGGCAATGTGCTTTTTGGGAATGATTAACGCATGCACCGGATGCACGGGTTTTATATTCTCAAACGCCAGCGCCCAATCATTTTCCCAAATCGCCTTTGCCGGAATTTCCTTGTTAATAATTTTGCAAAACACGCACTCCATATATCTACCTTAATTTTAATTATTAGTCAACCTTATTTTCTCAATATTCCAACAAGCTGTTCAAATCCAATCCGACATCGCGCATTATTTTGCGCAATAATCCTTTGCCGATCGTGGAATGCACCGGCACAGTGACCGTCTTTTTATTTTGGCAAGTCAATTGAATGTGGCTTCCTTTTTGTCTAATGGGCGCATACCCGACTTCAATCAATGCTTTTATCAAATCTTTCGCGGATATTGCCGGCAACTTAACCATGAACAGTTATAAGGTAATAGTGTGCAAACTAATTTCGGCGATTCTGCGCTTTCCTAAAATTTCCTGATTTTGCGGATCTTCAAGCGTCATCTCCAAAACTTCGCGAATATTTTTAAGCGCCTCGTCAATGGTTTTTCCTTGCGTATAGCAACCGGAAAACAGCGGGCACTCAACCACATAAAATCCATCCTCATCTTTTTCCATTACCAAGGGGATTTTTTCACCTCTGTATTTTTTCATAATATTGATTTTTGCCATAATCCGCATTCTGTCAAAGTTTAAAGTTCAATGTTTAATGTTCATTCACTTTCTCAAGCGCTTTTTCACTTCCGCCACCGCGGTGTCCAAATTCAAAACTTCTTGCTTGCCCGACTCCATATCGCGCAACAGCACATTATTTTCAATCGCCTCTTTTTGCCCCAAAAGCAGGGCATAGCGGGCGCCATATTTATCGGCGATTTTCAGCTGGGATTTCAAAGAATCACGGTCAAACGCCTCTCCGGTTGAAATTCCGGCACGGCGCAAATCCTCAAAAAGCTTGAGTGACTTTTTCTTGCCCATGCCGCCCAATTGCGCCAGAAAAACTTTCACCTTTTTTTCGCTGGCCGCGCCAATATTTGCCGCTTTCATCGCCAACACCACCCGGTCAATTCCCAATCCGCCGCCGATCGCCGGAGTTTCCTTGCCGCCCAAAAGCTTGATTAAGCCGTCATAGCGTCCCCCGCCTCCCAGCGCGATTTGATTTTCATCGCCCTCTTTGCCTTGAAAAATTTCAAACACCGTGCGCGTATAGTAATCCAGACCGCGCACCAAATAGGGGTTGAGCCGATAAGGCAAGCCGGTTTCCTCCAAATAATCCAAAACCTCTTTGCAGTGCTTCTTGCATTCCTCGCAAAGATGATCCACCGCTTGCGGCGCTTGCGCTCTCGCGTTTTGGCACTTTGTTTCCTTGCAATCCAACACTCTGAGAGGATTCTCTTTCGTTCGGCGTTTGCAATCGGCGCAAAGTGCGGATTGGCGGCTTCTCAAATAACTTGTGAGCGCGCGGCGATATTGCGGCCGGCAGATTCCGTCGCCGATGCTATTAATTTCAACAATAATATTTTTCAATCCCAACTCCTCCAAAAGATTGAAATACATTTGAATAATCTGCGCGTCAATAATCGCGCCGCTTTGGCCGATCGCCTCAAACCCCAACTGCCAAAATTGCCGATAACGGCCGGCTTGCGGTTTTTCATAGCGGAAAAAAGGGCCCCAATACCAAAGCTTCACCGGCGGCGGCCAATTGGCCATGCCATGCTGCAAATAAGCGCGCGCGATTCCCGGCGTGCCCTCAGGTCGCAGCGCCAAATTATCGCCGCCCTTCGTTTTGAAAACATACATCTGCTTTTGCACAATGTCGGTCGCCGCGCCGGTCCCTTTGGTGAAAAGTTCACTTTCTTCCAAAATCGGCGTTTCAATTCGGGCAAAACCATAAAATTCGGCGATTTCTTTGGCAATCGCGTAAATTTTATCGTAGTATTGATAATCCGCCGGCAAAATATCATGCGCGCCGGTGATGTTTTGGAATTTTGGCTTCATAGTAAAATTAGTAGCTCGGAGCCTGCACCCTAATGATGCTATTTAACGGCCATAAGCGCAATTCCACTCGCCCGATAATATTTTTTTGGGGCAACTCCCCCCAATCTTGCGAGTCCGAAGAATAGAGCCGGTTGTCTCCCAGCACAAAATATTCGCCTTGTCCCAGTTTTGACGGAGACGCGTCCGGCGCCTTTGATCCGGCGGGAATATAGGGCTCATTTAAGACCTGCGTGTTGCCCAAAACATCGGTGATAATCACTTGACCGTCTTTTATTTCCACGGTTTCGCCGGGCAAGCCAACAATTCTTTTGATGAATCGCTTGGAAGTGTCCAGCGGATATTTGAAAACCACCACCTCGCCCCGATAGGGCTCGCGGAATCGATAGGAAAGCTCGTCCACGATCAAATAATCCGCTTCATAAAAATTCGGTTCCATTGACGATCCCTGAATCACAAACGGCTGAAACAAAAAATAGCGAATCGGCAACACGATCGCCAACGCCAAAACCACGATTTTGGCCACCTCCCAAACAAACTCGCCCGCGTTTTGAATTGCTGAAGACATTTTAATTATGAATTTATTAAGCTAAAACCCCTTCATTATACCACAAAAATCCCCCGCCGCAAGAGCGCGCGCAGTAACCATTCACTGGGGGTATTGCATTTCGCATTTATTCCTCCTTTCGTATAAGACAAACGCGACTAAAAATTTTTTGAGATGATTTTGTGATTATTGCTACTCATTTTCCGGAGTTTTTTCTGTTGCTGGATTAACTCTTTAACCGTACTTTTAGTAGTAAAATCCGCTAAACTATAACCTCCATAAAAAGCAGGTAATGCAAAAATTGTTGTCAATTTATCCAATATTAAAAAATCCGCTATCGGACCACCAGTCAATTCTCCCACCCCAAACGCCAACAGCGCGGGAACTGCAGTTATCGCCATATTTCTTAATTTGCGTTTCGCTTCAAGTTTAAATCTTGCAATGTGCAAATCAAAATATTCTTCTTCAATATTATTGCATCCCTCTTGTCGTTTTTTTTCTACTTCTTCGAACAATCCCCTGGCAATCGGATCTTTTTTTGCCTCCTCTTGAAGATATTTAAGAAACCCTGCAAAAAAGCTCTCATAAAGATTATGTCTAACAAGCGATTCTCCATCTTCCGTACCCGTTGACATTCCACAATTTTCATAATTATTTGGCATAATACTTTTTCAAAAATCTTATTGTCTTGATTTTTGACGGTTATATAAATTTCAATCCAAAATTTTTCATTTTTCAATTTAAATTTTGAATTTTCTTTATAATGGGTCTGTTGCCGAATTAGCTTTGAAGCGAAATTTTCAGATTTCGCGCGAGC
>CAYOLX010000058.1:0-2205 GCA_964404915.1 uncultured Candidatus Saccharibacteria bacterium
AAAGCGTTCAATGGCGTAGCGCAGAGTTGTGCGGGGCATTGTTTGATAATGGCGGCGCAAAAATTCTTCTTCAATTTCTTGGCCGCAGCGTTTACCGATTTCGCGCAATGCCCAGCCAACCGCTTTGTGAATTAAATCTTCTTTATCATCGATTAACATCGCGGCGATTTTTAAAGCATATTCGGATTTTCCCTTGCCGATAAACCAAAATGTTGCCAGCATCGCGACGCGGCGCTCCCACAAACTTTTTGATTTTGCCAACTTGAGCAAAATCGATTTGTCTTTATCCTCCAAATACGCGCCGACAATTTTGGGAGAGGACAAATCCACCAAATCCCAATTGTTGATGTGTTTTGTGTTCGCCAAATACAAATCAAAAATTTCTTTTCTTTGAATCTCATCGCCCTTCTCAAATTTTTTCACCAATATCAGCAGGGCCAGCAATCTTTCTTCGTGGAATTTGCTTGTTAATAATATTTTGGTGTTTGCCAAAGAAATTTGGGTCCAATATTTCTTTACCAGTAATCTTGTTTGCGGCACCATCACCCCCAAAAACTTGTCGCCCTCGGCATATTCGCCCTTGCCGGTTTTAAAAAACCTCTGCAAATTTTTTGCTTTTTCTTTGCTTGCTAACCGGCGCAACTCCTTTTTTATTTTCAATAACAAATTATTATCATTCATATTCATCATTCTTTACTCCAAAGCGGCGAGGCACAAGTTATAGGCCAAAACTTGCTCGTTATAGGTTTGCACATCGGCTTTGTGAAGCGCGTAGAATTCGCGAACTTCGGCAAGAAGATCGTTGTAATCATTTACTTTTTGATTCACCGCCAAAATCGCGGTGTTTAATTCGTTTAGCTTCGCGCCAATCGCCGCGCGGTTTGCCCGCCCTGCCAGCAAGTCGTTATATTCGGCTTGCAAAACTTTAATCGCATCTTTATCTTGATCGATTTCGGCGGCCAGCGCATATTGGCGCGAATTATGCCCGTCAAGCGCGATTTTTTGCCCGTCGATTTTTGCCGCCAGATCTTGATCCACTCGCGGACAAGCGTCCGCCGGAGAGGCGAATATCTGCACCGCCAGCCAAGTGTTTCTGCCTTCAAATTTTCCATAAATTGCCGCCGCTCCCATCTGGCGGTAGCTTTTTTTCAGAATATTTTCCCGATGGCCGGGGCTATCCATCCACGCCTGCACCAGATCGGTGTCATTTTTGTAATTTCCCCGCGCCAAATTTTCACCGATGATAATATATTCATAGCCCGCGACGGCGGCAAAATGCCCGGCATCAAGCCCCATTGGCGAAACATGCTCAAAATATTGCCCGTCTAACATATCTTTGGCTTTTTGGGCGGCGGCGATATCCAATAACGGATTTTCCTGCAAATCAAATCCAACCCCCAAATTGATTCGGCGGCGGCGGTTGGTTTCTTCAATGATTCCCGCGCGCGTAATCGCGCCGCCCGCTTCCTCCCGCGACGGCGAGGGCAACGGCGGGGGCGCCAAAACTTCGGTTTTTTTCGGCGCCAGGATCTCGGGCGCGGGCGCGGGCGTTTCGGCCGCCAGCAACGGCAAGTCATTGGCAACATCGTCGCGCGGCGCGATTTCAATCACACTCACCGCCGGCGGCAAAAAAATTCGCTCATCAAAAAAATTTTTCAATTCCGAAGCGCCGCCAGCAAAAAACCAAAGCGCCGCGGCAACACCCGCGGCAACAATCGCCAATAGCCCCAAAATAAAGTTTAATCGCTTCATTAACATTCGCCGCAATATTCCTTGCGATCCTTGTATTCCTGGCGCTTGCCCTGATTCCATTGCCCTACCGGCCGCAAATAACCGCAAACCCGGGAATATACTTCGCAAGATTTATAATCAGTCAGACGGGGATTTGCTTTGTGGCAATCATGGCACTTAAAAACTTCATAATCCTTGCCGTCCTCATCTTTATATGACAACAAAACTCCGTTTTTTATTTCATCGCCGTCAAGTTCAATCGGCATTTGGCAATCATGGCACTTTTGTTCAAGATCCATAATTTTTTAAAGCTCCAAGAACCAAGCACCAAATTCCAATAAATATCCAACGCCAAATTTAAAAATTAAATCAGCGTTGTTTTTTGCAAAAATTGGAATTTGATAATTGGGATTTGGAAATTACTTTTTAAAGTTAGTATTTTAATTCTATCCGCCCCACACCCCCTGTCAAGCC
>CAYOLX010000058.1:2305-5420 GCA_964404915.1 uncultured Candidatus Saccharibacteria bacterium
ACTTGCATCGCCCCCTCTTCATCTCTAAAACCCAAAAAGCGCGCGGCGCTTTTTTTGGTTTATGTGGCGAGATGTTGTAGAATAGATAGTGAATAAAAATCAAGAGATTAGGGTCTGGTGAGGTTTGACCTCACCAGATTTATCATCGGATTCATCGCCAAATAATTTTATGGAAAACGAAACACTGGATAAATTTTTCAATCCCAAAACCATTGCCGTCATCGGCGCCAGCGACCGGATGGGCGCGGTGGGCGGGGCGATTTTTGCCAACATTAAAAACAGCGATTTTGCCGGACGGGTTTTTCCGGTCAACCGCAAAAGCGCGATTGTTCAAAACGAGCAGGCGTTTCCGTCAATTTCGGTCATTGGTGAAAAAATTGATTTGGCAATCATCGCCGTGCCCGCGCCGGCGGTGATTGACGTGCTAAAAGATTGCGGTAATGCCGGCGCGCGCGGCGCGGTGATTGTTTCTTCGGGTTTCAAAGAAGCCGGCGATGACGGTCAAAAAATGTTTTCGCGAATTCAAACAACGGCAAAAGAACGCGGCATCCGCGTTTTGGGGCCCAATTGTTTGGGATTTGCCAATCCGCGCGTCCATCTGAACGCCAGCTTCGCCCCCGCGCTTCCCCATCCAGGAAGCATCGCGCTGATATCGCAAAGCGGCGCCCTGTGCGACACTTTTTTGGATTGGTCTTTGCGCGACAATATCGGTTTTTCGCATTTTGTTTCCATCGGCTCCATGGCCGACATCGGTTTTGAAGATCTGATTGAGTATTTTGACAACGACAAAAACACCGGCAGTATTATGCTCTATATGGAGTCAATCAATAACGCCCAAAGATTTATCGCCGCCGCCAAAAAATTCTCCCAAACCAAGCCGATCATTTGCTTGAAAGGCGGCAACAACGAAAGCGGCGCCAAAGCCGCCGCCTCGCACACGGGCGCGCTGGCCGGCGGCGACAAAGCGTTTGACGCGGCATTCAAGGCCGCCGGAATCATTCGCGCGCGCACCGTCAGCGATTTTTTCAATTATGCCAAAACTTTGAATCATTTTGCCAAGCCCGGCGGCAATCGCCTGGCGATCATCACCAATGCCGGCGGTCCGGGCGTGCTTTCGGCCGATTTTTTGGCGGACAACGGCGGTCAATTGGCACCCCTTTCTTCGGCGGCGATCAAATCTTTGGATGTTAATATGCCGGCGGCATGGAGCCGCGCCAATCCGATTGACGTTCTGGGCGACGGTCGTTCCCGGCACTATCGCGCCGCATTGGAAACCTGCTTAAAAGAGCCGCGCGCGGACGGGATTCTAATCATTGTCGCTCCGCAAGCGGTGACCCAAGCGGATGCCATCGCGCAAGAAATCGCCGCTTGCCCCAACACCGAGAAAAAACCGGTGTTCGCGTCGTTTATGGGGGCGGAACAATTAAAAGCCGGCGTGGAAATTTTGCGCGCCGCCAAGGTGCCGGTCTACCGCACGCCCGAAAAAGCGATCAATTGTTTTTTGGGCCTAAACGAATGGCAAAGAAACATCAAAAACCTCGGCGCAAAAAGCAAAAATCCCTTGCCCGGATTCAAGCCGAAAACAAAAACCGCCCAAAGAATCATCTATCGGGCGATAAAAGATCAAGTCAAACTGCTTTCTCCCGAAGACGCGTTTGCCTTGCTCAACGCTTATGAATTAAGTCCCAATCCCGTTTTTTGCGCCAAAACCGCCGATCAAGCGGCGGCAATCGCCGAAAAAATCGGTTTTCCCGCGGCAATGAAATTGCATGCCGATAATTTGTTGCACAAAACCGAAACCGGCGGGATTTTGCTGGATATCGGCAGCGCGCGCGCCGCGAAAGCCGCTTTTGCCGAGATTATCAAAAACGGCAAAAAATATCTTTCATCCAAAGACATCCGCGGCGTTGTCGTGGAAAAAATGGTGTCCAAAAAATATGAATTGTTCGCCGGCGCCAAAACCGACCCGATTTTCGGGCAGGTGATTCTCTTCGGCGCGGGCGGCACCGCGGTGGAAATCATCAATGATGCCGCCGCCGGCTTGCCGCCGCTGGATTTGGCCGGCGCCAAAAATCTGATGGCGCAAACCAAAATTTTCTCTTTGCTGAAAGGTTATCGCAATCTTCCCGGCGCCGATATCGGCGCGTTGCAAATTTTTCTTTGCCGTTTCTCTCACCTGATACAAGACTTCCCCCAAATCGCCGAAATTGACATCAACCCTCTTGCCGCCGACCAATCCGGCATCACCGCCCTCGACCCAAAAATCATTCTAAAAGCTTAAAATTTTTAAATTACACAATTCGTTGAGGCGAGTGTTTTCGCGGAGCATTATTTTGCGCGACCGGCGCAAAATACTAGGAAATTTTATAGCAATAAAATTTCCGTGCTCCGCGAAAATATTCGCCGAATAAGAGTTGTGTAATTTAAAATAGAATCAAAATTCAATGATGGCGCGATCGCCAAGACGCGCGCCGATTTTTCGCGTTTGTCCGCCGGCAATTTCCAGCACATACTTCGCCAGTCCGTCGGGAGCATAGCTTGGGCAAGACTCGGCAACGCACGGCGGCGTGTTTTCGGAAATTCCGACAATTTCACCGGCGGGGTTCATCCACAAAATATCCAAATAAATCGGCGTGTTTTTCATCCAAAACGGATGCTTTTCTTCACGCTCAAAAACAAACAACATCCCCTCTCTTTCCCCCAACTCTTGACGAAACATCAATCCGCGCTCCCGCCTTATCGGATCGGCGGCGATTTCAACCTCATAGCAAACATCTCGCACGCAAACCCGCGCCAATTCTTTTTCATCTTTTGAACCGTTATTCCGATTGGCGCCGCTAAACAAAAACGCGCCAACACCAACAACAAAAACCAATAATAATATAAAGTTAAATTTATTCATGATTCATGATTCCTGATTCATAATTCCCGATTCCTGTTCTCAATCACCAAATCTTGCCGAATTTCCAGCCCTGCTTTTGGGCGTTGGCGAAATAATTGCGCAGAATGTTTCGCGAATCGGCTTCGGTTTGATTTTTGCCAATGATATAGTGAATGCTTAAAATCGCCTCAATATATGAGCCGGCGACAAAGTGCCAGCAATCGCCTTCGCCTT
>CAYOLX010000059.1:0-5342 GCA_964404915.1 uncultured Candidatus Saccharibacteria bacterium
CCGCGCCCGCGCCACCCCGTTTTTGTTTATAAACCCCATCCATCCCTCGCCTCCCGCCCAAAAAGACTTGATTGTTATAAAATTATTTCTGCTAAAAATATATTTTTGCAAGAAATTTTTAATGGCTACAAACAAAATTTTTTAATAAAAAAAGCAAGAAATGTTCTCACGAATCATCCTTGCTCAAGTAGCTTGCAACTGCAGCCTCCAGCGATGAGCCGCCCTCTATTATGATCTTTTTGGCGGATGGATCTTTTCCTTGGGGCCTTTCCGTCAAAAGCATCATATTAAATGCTTCCATGAAGGATACTCCCGCCTCCTTTGCGAGAGCGGCTACCTCTACCCGTATGCTTTGGAAATTTTCAATTCGGGTCAGGTTAAGGCTTTGTTGCTGGAAAATTTGCCTAGCGGCGTCTATTTCCTCGGGGTTTCTTTCGGGCTCAAAAGTTAATCTTTTTAAGATAGAGGCCATTGCATAGTTAATCACGCCCCCCGATCCACTGATTAGCTTTGAGGTCTCGCTCTTAATCTCTTCCTTCGATATGCCGACATGCCCTCCCTCGGCAATTTCGTTTAGGATTGTTTTTGCTATAATCAACGCCTTATCCGGGTCCTGTAGATCTTTGATGTAGATCGCGCACAACTTGGTAATTTTTGTCTCAATCTCGCTTTGATATAGTATCAAGGCGATTCGTTCTGATAATTTATCCACCAAAAACTGAATCTCCATTAAAATAGAAGGATCTTTTTCACTTTTGGCGGCGTTTACTATCCTGGTGATATCAGCTGTGGTGACAATTTCTGAAACTATATCCTCTATCTCTTCGCTTTTCAGCAGCTCATTTTTCCAAATGGCAATTCGTTCGATAATGCCCTCTACCACCAGAGCCGGGTTATTTATTAGCTGAGCACTGGTGTATTGCCGAGTAATATTGGGGGCATATTGTTTAATAAGCCCCTTCCAGCTACCGGAGATTTCGTCTGGGTTCAATTCTCTTACGCCGCGCATAATTGAGGCGCGGTCAAGCCATGGCATCGCGCCAAAGTAGAATTTGCCATTGATAGTGGAATCATCTTTGGTCGTAAGGTTTTCCAAAGAAGTTTCCTCTGGCTTTCGCTCTGCGGCGTAATGCTTCCAATCATAAATTGGCCATAGCCGCAAGGCAACCCTTAGGGTTGTAAATGTGGTCGTTGTTTCTCCCAAGATCAGCGAGTATCCAATAACATATTTTTCTTCTCCAAATGGGAACTCCGTCCAAATTACCCTGAAGTATACTAAAAAAGCAAGAACGCCCCAGAAAAATAGAGCCTCAGCTATATTCCATAGGCATTTGAATATATGATCAAAAAAGGCACTCTCTTGCTCTTCCTTCCAATAAAGTATCCCAGGGTTTGCTGATAAAAAAGCTCTTGCGTCTGACAAGTTCCCGATTGCTTGTAAGAATTGGCTAATGCCAAGCAAAATCAGTCCCAAAATTAAACAGATAACGGCTACCCATATTATTTTCTCAACGATTCTCAAGATTTTTGGAATCCAGCCACTGATCTTAGAATTCTCATCAGTCTTGTTAATCTTAATAACCATAGCAAAGCCTCCTTTTTGTTGCTAGTTGACAAAGAGCGGTTAGACTATAGCATTTAATTTAATTCTGTCAATCTTGACAAAATTTTAATTATGATATATAATTAAATTATGGCGCAAATGAGTTTGGGGCAACGAGCGCGCGTTGCGCTGAAGGAAATTATTTTGGTGTTGCTATTTTTTGCTGCTGTTATCCTTGTTGTTGCCGCTGAGGAGGTTGGGATAGTTATCGCTTTTATGGCATTTATTGTTTTTTTAGCAAAAGGAGAGCGAATAAAAGCGAAAAAGCGGAGCGAAAAGGAGGCAAAAGAGGACCTCAAAGAGGCAACTGCGTCCAAGCGCGATTCGCGCTTTAGGGAGCAAGAAGAATTGAGAAAAGATATTGAAGCAAAAAGACCGCAGATAATAGACGCCATTAAGCGTCTCTATCTCGATAGACCCGCGGACGAAAGACAAAGATTGGCAACGGTGGGAATAGAATTTCTCACCGACAGCAATATCGCCAATCTTTCCCCCGAAGAGGCGGCAAAAACGGCACAAAAAAGGTTGCAGAAAGACGGGCAAGAATAAACCCTCTCTGCAACCTATTTTTATAATAATTTATCCGGCAGGGTCTTTTTTATCATCGGTTTTCCAAACATCTTTTCCTGCTACTTTCATACTTGATCCGCTCTCAAATCTCTGTTTTGCTGTTTTTGCTAGAGATCCCCCTGTGTCCTCTAACGGCTTCAAGCCGCTGGAAATTTTCTTTTCCACCTCCCCGCTGATTGACGGAATCGTTCCGGCCACAATCGTGCCCGCAGTCATCATATAAATGCAAATCATAAACCAATACATTGTGTCTTGGCGCAAAAATATGTTGTAGGTTCCGCCCAGGCTCACATAGGTGGATGATAGTGCCGGCAATAATGATTGCAGGGTGCTGAGTCCCAATGTGAGCAAAAATATTGTCATTGGTCCGGCGATTGCCCAGCCGATAAGCCATTTTGTCCATGTTGAAAAAAGGCTTGATGTTTGCGGCAAAACACTAGCTAATATCGCCAGCGGCGCCAATACTGCTAAAATTTGAATCATAAACACCCGAGTGATAAAAAACACGGCGTAGGAATACATCAGCCCGCTCAAAATTTGTCCGACCATTATTTGTATAATGTAGTGAGGAAAAGAAGTCGCAATCCAGCCGTTGATTGCCAATAGTCCTGACACTCTGACGGCGCTTGCCGCTAGGCTTGCGATGGGGATCGCCGCTCCAGCGGCATTGATTACATAATTTCTCATTAATGCTCCACCGCTTGCCATTAATTCTTTCGCGAAATCTTTACAACTGTCCAAAATAATAGTTTGGTGTCCAACAATCAAGCTTTCGGCGGCAATATTGGAAAGATCAATTACCATTTTGACAAAAAGCGGGCTGAAATGAATCAATAGTGCCACAATGAAAAATTTGGGCAGAGCTTTTTCCGATTGAAAAGTTTCCACTTTAAAAACATAGCCAATGGCAATTGCGACAAATACCGCAATCAGACAAATATCCGCCAAGGTCATGGTGACATTTAGTCCGACTTGGACAAAATCGCTGTCCACATCAATCCATCCGGGATTGGAAATAACGGTTTGCAATAAGCTGGCCGACATTGCCAAATAAATTGCTAACTTAAACATTGACATCATTAACTCATATAAAAAACTATTAAGCGGCAGTATATAGGCCACGATTGCCGCTGAGTCAGCCGCCATTGCCGACTGGAAAAAGCCGAAGCAAAATAAAATTGCCAAAATTATCCCAACTTTTATTTTGCGGAGACTAATATTCTCAGTTATTTTTGTTAATGACATATACTTTGATTAGTCGCATCCGATTCCTATCGTGGAGCACCATAAGCTTTTAGCCCCAGTAAGAGCCCGGCGACTAAGATCAACACCTTTTTGCAAGTAGGTAAATTTTGTTTTATCTTGCACTTTGACGCCGGCAACTGCCATATTGGTATTATAGGCAAACTCGGTAAATTGCCCTGACGATTCATCAGCGCTTGATTGAATGCATTTGGCACCCGCATCTATTCTCGTGCAACGATCTACGGTGCACCCGCAAGCCGTTTCGCCGCAAGGCATCATTGCCGGGTGCAGGTCACTTGGATTGGACTTGACAGCGTCTCCTTTATAATCGCGCCTATAGGTAAATGCTTGATAAGAAAGCGGAAGCCCACTCCATGGAGTTGCGGATGTTCCTTGCCATAAAACCCAGTCGCTGTTGATGAGTTCGTCCTTTTCGCTGTCGGTGGGATATATGGGATCATATTTGAAATCAATATATCTTCCTGCAAAGTCTGGCAATTCATAAAAACGAACCACATCGCAACCAAGTTCGCCCTTGTCAAAAATCATATTGCACACCATTGGATTGGGCGCGCATTTTTTTTGCCAATCAGAAGTGTCGCAAAGGCATTTTCCGGTTTCGCATTCTTTGTCAAGCGAGCAAATATCCCCGGTTGCTTTTTTGCTATCGCACTTAGCGCCGCCGCCGGAAATGGGAAAATAGTTGCAAAAAGCACTGGCGCATTCACCGCTAGATATACAAGAACTACCATCGCTTTTAGTCCCAGGCGTGCATATGTTGCTCTGGCAATACTGGCTTTTGCATTCATTGGAAATTGTGCAGGCGCCTCCGTTATTTATCAGTTCAAGAGGATTTCCCTTTTCCAGACAACCAAAATCGTTATCCTTGCAGCATGCCCAATATTTTAAATTGCAAGATGGGTTGGCAATTTTCGGGCAAGTTGCTCCCGGCGGGCAGTTTGGATCATCCATTTTACAACAATCTTCGCGACTGGAACATTCTCGGTCTTTGAAGATGAGAGTATTTGTGGACATTTGTTTGGTTACTCCCGGGTCAGGCTCTGAGAGATTGGTTAAATTAGGATTAATCAAGCTGAATATTGCCCAGCTGGATAGCAAAAGCGCCAGACCGATAACCGCGGACTTAATCCTTCCTTTTGCCTCGTTCATTTTCCCCGGGTCGGCAACGGAAGTAATTAGTTGGATACCGGCAATAATCAGCGCGATAAACATTGCCAATCCACCCAGCCCTACCCCCCAGCCGAAAAAGTAGCCGATTAAATCCGGTAGTTTTGAATCGCTGTTGAGATTATATCCTCCGATCGGAGAGGTCGGCCAATCATCAATTTGCATTGGTCTTGGCGGCGGCTCAATGCATCTTTCGTTTGCATTGATTGTTGCGGATGGAATTAGCCAAGCGAAAGCAACAAGGAAAAAGGCGAAAATTTTGATGAAAAAATATTTATGCATATAATTACTCCTTATTTTGTCGCAATATTTTTGACGATTGCAAGATATTGTCAATTTCTTGAAAAATTTGCGGATTATTTTGATTAATAATTGCCATTATTGAATAAATTTTAATATTGTTGGGAATAAAAGCAATTTTAATTTGAGACATAAAAGAGGTTCCCGCTACCGGTCCCTCGGTTGAATCTTCAAACTCCAAAATTTTTATGGTTTGTGATTGGGAATTTATGATTTGATATTCAGAGATTTTAGTTTGAGAATTTTTATTCCAGATATTTTTTTTAGTTTCTTCAAATATGCCTTCAATAGATACATCGGACTTTTCGCCAATAATCAAATAATTTGGAGAATAAGAATATTCATCAATTTTCTGGGCCGAGAACAGGATTTTGCCGCCGGCGCTTTCCACGGGTTGGTCAAGGGGCATTGCCGTCCAGTCGGCGGGATATTCAAA
>CAYOLX010000060.1:0-5223 GCA_964404915.1 uncultured Candidatus Saccharibacteria bacterium
CATTATACGATATAATTAGGTTTTGAGGAATTTTAATGTGCGCAGCTTAATTTATATTAAAATCAAATTTTGTGTTAGAATGAAGATATGAGAGTTGAACGATTGGTTTTAATTTTTTTTGCTATCTGGGCATGGAGCCGAATGGCGGTATCAAGGTGAATAATCAAAAGAATATGAAAAATATATTTTGCGTTTTTTTATTATTGTTTCTTGGCGTAATATTTTTTCCGGTCGCCGTTTTCGCGCTTAATAATGCTCAATTTATTTCTCAAACTGTGCCAAAAGATCTAGTTGCTGGTCAGCGTTATAATGTATCGATAACTATGAAAAATACCGGTGATACTACATGGACAGAAAGTGATAAATATCGTCTGGGCTCTCAAAATCCGCAAGATAACTTGATTTGGGGTATTGGCAGAATTAATTTATTCGCTGGCGAATCAATTGCGCCTATGCAAACAAAAACCTTTAATTTCGATATTAAGGCGCCGGCAATGACCGGAGATTATAATTTTCAATGGCGAATGCTTCAAGAGGGAGTGCAATGGTTTGGCCAAAAAACTACTGATAGTGTTAAAATTTCTGTTGCCCTGAATCAGGTTTGTGCCCCAAATATTATTTCCGGATGCAAGTCTTGTAAATCTGATGGCTTGGGATGGGTTGATATTGATTCCAGATGTTTGAATAGCCAGGTATGTCAAAATGGCATTTGTGTGGATAAAATTTCGCTTGATTCTCGTTTGGGCGTGACGCATATGGCTGGAAAATATCCCGTTGGCAACACGGATTTTTTAGTTGAGGGAGCGCGAGATGCATATTCTCTCGGCTTTCGGAATATTGAAATTCTTCTTTCGCAGGAAGTGTGTAGCACGACTGAAAGGATGCCGCTGGGCCCCTATCATACTCAGGAATGGTGTTCCGGCGGCTATATGGACAGCTTAAAATCTTTAGCTAGTCATCCAAAATATCAACAATTATTTAATATGCCCTTTGATGTCTTTTTTTTAACAACAACGGGAATGGTTGCCGGTTCGGCGAATCAATGGGGAATTCATTGGGATAAGAGCAAGGTTCCGCCTCGCTTTACAGAAAATCAGCTTAACAAGCTTTATCATGACTACTTTAATCTAACAGAATATCTTCTTTTAAGCTATAAAAATACCGGAAAAACATTTATCATTCAATCCAATAATGAAATGGATTGGTTGCTTATCAGTTCCAGCAGCCCTAGCGATAACGCAAATCCGGTTGCGATTCAAAACGCGATAGATTATTGGAATACGATCCAAAAAGCGGTTAATGACGCAAAGAGCGCCAGTCAAATTAGCGGGGTATCGGTTTATCATGCCTGTGAAGTTAATCTTGTGCAAAGGGCGATGAATGGACAAGCTCTTGCCGCTAACAGCGTTGTGCCCTTAACCAAATGCGATCTTTATGGTTATTCCGCCTATGACACTTTCTTAAAGGGTGATGATGTGATATTTAGAAATGCATTAAACTATCTTGCGTCCCAAGCGCCCGATAGTCCGGATTTTGGCAGTAAAAATATTTATATTAGTGAAATGGGGGTGAATAGCCGCGAGCGCGGCGAAGGTGTTGCGGTTGAATTGCTTTCAAAAGGAGTCAATACGGCATTAAGTTGGGGGGTTCCCTATATCTTACATTGGCAAATGTATGATAACGAATGTGATGTTTATAATCCCACTAACGCACAATGTCGTGGTTTTTGGATTCGCAAGCCTTCGGGAGATATTTCGCCGATGTATAGTCAGGTATATTCAAAATATCCCTCGGTTTTTCTATCGGGGCGCGTTGCCAAGAATGATGGCACGCCTTTGCCCGGCGTTGTGATTGATTTATGTAATAATAAGTTTGCGATCACCGACCATGAAGGCAAATGGCAAAAGAATTTTAGTCCAGGGATGAGCTATTGCGCCAGGATAAAATTTGGTTTGCCTGCTGGATATACTGATATTAAGGCAATTGGCAATAACTTATGTTATTCTAATTCGTCAACCTATGAATGGCAAGTCGCGGGGAAGATATCGTTTATTAGTTGTGCGGCGGCGAATGAGGGTAGTTGGGATCTGCTTTCGGACAGCAATATTAATTTCGAAGTATTTTATCCGTCTTCTTGCACGCCCAAAACCTGCTCCCAATTATCATACTCTTGTGGAAGTGTTGACGACGGGTGCGGCAAGACAATTGACTGCGGCATCTGTCCAAGCGGTCAAACTTGTTCGGCGGGGAAATGTGTTACCAATTGCACCGGCCGCGCCGCCAAGAAATGCGACAGCGGCAACTTGTATTGGTATAATTCCTGCGGGCAAAAAGAAGAGCTGGCGCAGAATTGCGGCAAAGATGAACTAACCGACAATTATCAATGCTCATCCGCGTGGATTCAGCGCCAAACGACAAAAAGGGGATGCGCCAATAATGTCTGCTATCAAAACATTGAGTGGAGCAATACTCAAAACTGCGCCGCCTCCGGCCAAGTTTGCGCCAACGGCGCCTGCGCGGCAACTTGTTCTCCCTCCTGCGCCGGCAAGATTTGCGGCGATGACGGTTGCGGCGGCACCTGCGGCGCTTGCTCCGGCGGCAAAATCTGCCGGCAAGGCGAGTGCGTTTCCTCCACCATTGTTGATCCCGAACCGAAAAAAGAAATGACCCGCTCCGAGATTCTGGCGAAGATCGCCGAAATCAGAAAGATGCTCATCCAATTAATCATCCAGCTCATCGCCGAACTGCAAAAACAAATTGCGCCGGCAAGTTGAATGATTGTTTTTTTGATAAAATAAAAAAAGGAAGACTCCAAAATAAAATTTCTGCGGATTATTAAAAAATATTAATAAAAAATTAATGAATTTGATTAATATAAAAATTATTATCAATCTTTTTATTGCGGCATTATTGGTGGGTGCGGTCAATAATATTTTTGCCGCCAGCTATCCTGTTATCGGGCTGGATCCCGGGATGAAGACGGCGCGTATCGCTAATACCAAAAATCCGCAAGATCCTTTATTTTTTCAGCTTTGCCCTAATGACCCAAATCAAAAATGTTACGGTAATGTTTCCGCAGGGAGCGGTTTCTATACTTTGGCTTATGATAATCACCCTTGTATACCAAATACGGGGATGATTTATGATGCTGATAGCAATAATAGGCAAGTTTCTTGCCCTTATTATTTTAATTGGAAACGACAAGGCAATGATCTAATTGCCAATTTAAAGATCGATACGCTTGGATTTTTGGTTAATAAAACGGAAAATATATATTTAGGCATTCAAACGAATAATGCTGGAGGAGCCCCTTATTACGGTCTGGATTTTAATAATAATTATCATGCTCCCAAAATTGAAAATATTGATAAAATTTCTTTAAAAATAAGAGCCAAGATTTGTTATACGCCTAAAAAAGATGATATTTACCGCAGTGGAAGGATAATGTATTATTTTGGGTGGTGGAATGTTGAAAAACAGCAACGAGAAACCATATCATTGGATATTCTTCATTTTTGGAGACCTAGCGGTCATAAACCGGGATGGGTAACAGAATATGTAAATACGGAAGCTGAGTTAAGCGGGAAAACTGCCGATGACTCTGATTATAATATTAGAAAACATACTATTTATGTGAATGGCAAAGCGCTTGGAGTTATTCCAGAATCTTATGATTTTTATTATGACTCCACGCCGAATTGTTCTTCTTCCATTGATAATGCGACTTGGCTTCAAATAGATATTCCTGTTAAAGGTCTTATTAAAAGGCTTTTGCAAGAAGGATTTATTGATAAAGAGATTTTAGAAGGAGCAAAATATTCGGGGGGTATTTTGGGGGGTATCGAATTTTGGGGAAGAAATTTAGTGGAGTTGGAAGTTAAAGATCATGCAATCTACGGAAAGGTATGTGTTGGGAATAATATTGATCAAACGGGAAATTGCAACGAAGTTTGCGGCGCGGCTTCCATTTGCAATGGTATGCGCCCGCTTGATTTCATTCCTTTTTGCGATAAGGGCGGAAATTCCGCGATGCATGATCGCTGTTCAGCAACCTGCCAACCCGAAGATCGTTTGGATAATATGTGTCGCAAAACAGGGGTTTCCGACTGCACGGGAGATGCTGGTTGCGATAAAAAAACACCGGGGCAATGCTCTGAAAACGCATTAAAAAAATGCGATTCCTCCTGCAAAGAAATTTCTTCCTGCGGCGATGGCGCGTGCAATTGCGGTGAAACCGAGACTAATTGCCCCGCAGATTGCGCAAAATCAAACCAAAGCCCGATTGGATACTTTGATGGCGCTAATTGCGAAAAGATTGTCGGCTGGGCTTGCGATCCCGATGATTATTTCAAGCCGATATCCATACATTTCTACGCGGATGGCAAGGCCGGCGGCGGCGGGAAAATAATCGGTTCAACAATAGCCAATTTGACGCGTGAAGCCGCGGTGGGAAGCCGATGCGGCGGTAATAACAATCATGGATTTTCTTTTGCGACACCGGAAAGCTTGAAAGATGGAAAATCTCATATCATCTATGCTTATGCGATCAATACTCCTGTCGGACAAAATCCTCTGTTGGGAACAAATGGAAAAACAATCAATTGCGTTCCGGCTTGCACGCCAAAAACTTGCGCCGCGCTGGGAAATTATCAGTGCGGCAGTTGGTTCGACGGGTGCGGCAAGACGATTAACTGCGGCACCTGTCCAAGCGGTCAAACTTGTTCGGCGGGGAAATGTGTTACCAATTGCACCGGCCGCGCCGCCAAGAAATGCGACAGCGGCAACTTGTATTGGTATAATTCCTGCGGGCAAAAAGAAGAGCTGGTGAAAAATTGCACAACGGAGGGCAAGATTTGTTCCAACGGGGTATGTGTTTCTTCGAGCATCATTGAGCCCGAACCGAAAAAAGAAATGACTCGCGATGAAATTTTGACAAGAATACAAGAAATCAGAAAGATGTTAATTCAACTCATCATCCAATTAATTGCCGAACTGCAAAAACAAATGGCGGCGGCAAGGTAGAAATTAAAGATAAATTAAAATTAAAAATCCGCTTGATAGGGCGGATTTTTGTTTGAATCCGGGATTATTTTTTGAATTCCGAGGAGATGATGATGGCGTTGGAGATTTCTTTCATTGACATTCTTTTATCCATTGATTTTTTGTGTAGCAGTTTATAGGCGTCGTCTTCGCCGATGGAAAATTCTTTCATTAAAATTCCTT
>CAYOLX010000061.1:0-5159 GCA_964404915.1 uncultured Candidatus Saccharibacteria bacterium
CCTAAACAAATTCAAAACCCAAAATTTAAAAATCAAAACAGAAGCAAAGCGCTCTACTTTGATTTTTCCACCATTGAACCGAATATTTTAGTTAGTTCTGTGGCTTCTTGGATTAGAATATTTATTTCCGAATTATTCTCATCTTCCGGCATTAGCAGTTTTAGCCACAGCCTGCTTTCTTTGGCTTCTTTGCGGCAAATTTTAATTCTCATCGCGAAATCTTTTTTGCTTAACGCTTCGTTTGCTTCAATATAATTTGCGGCAACCGAACCCGAAGATCTGACTAATTGTTTCATATCCTCAATGCTGATGATTGTTTTCTTTGCTTTTCTCAAATAGCTTCTAACGTTGCGCGCAAAATTAAAAGTTCTGTCTTCAAGGTCGTATTTTTTTGAATTTTGATTTTCGAACATTTGGATTTGTTTAGGATTTAGAAATTAGTGCTTAGGATTTTATATCTGCCACCATATTCCCGCATAGCCGAACAATGAGGTGAAGATTCCCGTGATTATCCAGGCGAAGAACATCAAGGCGTAGCCGATGCCGATTAACTTCCACCAGGAAATGACTTTTTGCTTGATCTCGGGGGTGCCCATCTGGGTATAGAACAACGCGCCGGTCGCCAATCCCAGCAGGGGCAGCAAAATGAACGCCACGCGGAACAAAAACATATTCAAAATTTGCATTATGACCAGCAAGAAATGTTTGGGCCCGCAGGATTCCCGATCGTCCCATTCGGTGTTGGGGTTGTCGTTGGTGAGGCCGCAAACCGCCAGAATCGCCTGTCCCTTTTTGATTTCCTTGCCGCCGGCGATAAATTCAAATGTCCACGGCGAAGGCGCCGCGCCCGCGTCTTGGCATTGCTCATCCAAGCATGCCAACACGCTCCATTGGTATTTTCCCAGACAATAAAGCGCGTTGATGTTTTTGTTGACCGTCGCGGAATTTTCCCGCACGGTTTTTTCCGCTTTGGTTCCGGTTTGGCAATCTTTGTTGGTTTCTTTATCGGACATTTCAACATAATCCAGCTTGAATTGATAATAGTGCGCGCCGGCAACCGCCTCCCAAGAGAAGCTATAGATTAACTGGCTGTTATCAATAGTATCAGCGGGATAGACGGGGTTTTGCGAGGCGCCCAAGGCGGCGGTGGCGAAAGAAAATTCCGGCGAAAATTCGCCGCACATTTGCCCAGCGCTGTCGGCGCAAGTTTTCACGCGCCATTTATAGGTTTGGCTTTGGTTGATTGTCGGATAATCGGCGGCGTAGGCGTTATTTTGAATGTTGATTTCTTGGCCGTTAAAATCAAGAATGTATGATTTGGCACTCGGCACCGCCTCCCATTGCAAGCTCACCGGCATGGACAATTCTTGCGCGCCGTTGGCGGGGAACAGGGTTTCGGTTTTTGGCGCCCGGCCGGTGGTGCGAAAATACCACCATGGCGACCATGATTCGTTGCAAACATTTCCCGCCGGAAGGGACGGCCAGCAGGATTTCACGCGCCACTTATAGGGAGTGTCCAGTTCCAGGTCAATGCCTTGGGCGTCGCCGTTAGAGTCGGCGGCGGCGGTTTTGGAAAAAATGATTTGCGATTTTGTCGTGCGCCGCTCTTGGTTAACCAGCGATTGTCCGGCGTTGCCGGTGATTTTTTGGATGTCATAGGCAAATGAATTGGCGCCGTTGGGGGCTTGCCACAAAAGCTTTCCCGGCAGTTCGGCGAGCTTGGCGTTTTGCGAGTCGGCATAATCGGGATCATTGGCGGGCGATAATGGCGCCGGCGCCGCAATCGGGTCGTTTTTGGGGGTGAATTTCCAGATTTGCCCCCAGTGCTTGTTTGATGACGAACCGCAAAATTCGTCTCCCGCTTGGGGATTGTTGAAACAGCGGCGCAATTGCCAGCTGTAGGTGATGTTTTTGGTGAACAGCGCCCGGTCCTGCGCGGGTATTTCTTTGTGCGACCACCAAAGCCGCGGAGTGAGCGGCAAGATCGGGTTGACAACATCCGGCTTGCAGGTGTTATCGGTTTGTTTTTGCAAATAATGGCAGGCTAAAGGATTTTGCGGGGCGGGAATATCTTTTTTTAACCATGCCGCTAATTGGGAGAACTGGGCGGGAATTTGCGCGCCGGAAAGCACCAGTTCGTTTTCATTGGTGTAGACGCGCAATTGGTAGGATAACGACACGGCCATATTATCGTTATAGGGTTGTCTTTCGGGTGAAACTTTAGCATGGCACCAATCAAGTTTTAAGCCGTCATATGAAACTCCCGTTTTGCCGTCGGGACCGTTCCAGTCGGGATCGCCGATGTTGATCGGTTCGGGCGCCGGCGAGGTTTTGAAAGTCCACCATGGCGCTTTGTTTTCGGGCAGGCAATTGGAACCGTCTTCATTGCAACACGGCCGCACGCGCCACTTGATGGTGGTGTCGGAATTGAAAAAGCAGGGGTAAAATTCTTTGGTGGGGTTGAATTCGTTGGTGGTCAAAATGCGGCGGAAAATATCGCCGGCGCTCTGAGAGTCGTTTAATTCAAGATTTTTGTTTTCTATTTCCAAAATATAAGAGCGCGCGCCGAAGAGTTTGGATGTGGTGGTTTTTTTGTTGCCGAAATCATTCCACTTCCAAATATACGCGCCGTCTTCGTGTTGCCATCCATCAACATTGTCCCACGCCAAAACGACAGGCAGAGTGATTTCTTGTTCGTTGGTTTGGCGGGTTTTATTGACCGGATCGTCGTAATAATAGTGGTTTTTGGGCGTGGTGAGGCATTCATTGGCGCAAATGCAAGTGCCCACATCAATCTGTTCCACCTTGACTTGCGACCCTCTTTCCCACGCTTCGCAAACCATCTCGCCGGATTTTGAATCTTTAAAAGTGGTGCCGCATTCTTCGGGAATGTCAAAATAATCGGTTTCGGTGATGTCGGCGCCAAAAACAATCGCGGGGATAATCGCAAATAAAAAAACAATAAAAATTTCAATGCCAAAAATTTTTTTCATCACTTTGATTGTAAATTATAAAATTTGGTTCCACAATCCCCCATAGCCGGCAAAAATCATCAGAATGGAAACAATAATCCACGCGAAAAGCAGAATGCCATAACCGATGCCGATTTTTTTCCAGCTATCCTTCAGTGTTGGAATTAAATTCGCTTTGTCGTGCGACAAATAGAACATCGCGCCAGTGATCATTAACATCACCGGCAGAAGCAAAAACGCCAATTTAAATATCACAAAATCCACAATGATCTTTGTCGTCAAAACCAAGTGCCGAATCTCGCACGGCTCTTTTTCGTTATATGGGGTTTTTGGATTATTGGTTGCTTGCCCGCAAACCATCAGACCGGAACTGCCTTCTTTTGCGATAACAAAAAATGTTTCGCGGGCTTTATTGGTGCCGCGCGAGGTGCATTTATCATCAAAGCAAGGAGTTACCGCAAATGAATAATTCCCCGCGCAATACGGAGACGCGTTTTTTTCGGCGGCTTTGATTGCCATGGCGGTGGCGGAAATTATTTTGCCGGCATATTCTTTGTTGAACCATTCGGGGTCGCAACTGGTGCTTTTTTCGCCGTTGGAAACTTGCGCGACAACCCAAAAATATTTGGCGCCGCTATTCCATGACAAACTGAGCGGCAATTGCGCGATTTCTCCGCCGGGCGATAAATTGGTTGGCGCGGGAAAATCTTCAGAATTAAAGCTTGGCCCCGCTTGCCAAAGTCCGCAAATCATGCCGGCGCCATCGGCGCAAGTTTTCACTCTCCAAGAGTAGTTTTTCTTGGGTCCGGGATAGTTAAAGCTGTATTGATTCGCGGCGACAACGATTTCGTCTGTCGGGGCGCCATCACCGGTGATTTTTAGGCGATATGATCCGGCACCCGAAACAGACTCCCAAATTAAAGTGGCGGTTGGCGCGGTCATTTTCACCGCGTCGCTTCCGATTTTTGGCGGGCGGCCGGTGGTGCGAAACGACCACCAATCGGACCATTGGTCGCTGCAAATTTTTTCAACGTCTCCCACCGGAATTGACGGCCAGCAAGATTTCACGCGCCATTTATATTTGGTGTCAATTTTCAACTGCACCGTGCCGGGATCTTGGCCTTGAGAGGGTTGTTTGTCGGTGATGGCGATGATAATTTGAGATTTATCAATCCTTCTCCCCAAATCGTTTTTGTAATCCGCGCCGCAGGTTGGATCGCCATCAAAAATGCTTTTGCCGCTTTCATCTTGAATGTCATACAAAAAAGAATTCGCGCCGCAGGGGGCGGTCCAATTGAGAGTGTTATTCGCGCCAACCAAATCGTTTTCTTTTGCCCAACCGGTATTATGCGCGGGGGAAGTGAGAACCGGCTTGCCGATGGTGCCGCTGTTCATCTTTTTGCCGATTAGTTGCCATTTTTGTCCGTAATCTTCTTCAATGTTGCTGTTGCAGTGCGGGAAGTCGTCGTCTTTTTGGCTGGGATTGGAATTAAAGCAAACCTTGATTTGCCATGAGTATTTCAGCTTGCCTTCCCAATCGCCGGTGAAGAGATTGCGGTCGGTACTGGTTTTTTCCGCCGCGGAGAAGAATGGTTTAAATGACGGATTATTATTAATCTCATTGATGTAGGGGCTAAACGAAAGCGTTTCTGGCTTGGCGCAAGTGCCATCCGCGTTTGTTTGCAGATAATGGCATGCCTCAGATTCGGTTGTTCCCACCGCGACTTCGCTTTCCGCGGCTTTCTTTAGTCCGGGTTGCATCCATTTGTTGCATTCGCTGGCGGAGCTGCTCCATTTGTTTGTCCAATCACTCCATTTGTCTTTTATGCCGCTAACGATTCGGCCGGAGATAGTTGTGTTTTGCGCCCGTTTAATAATGCCTTCCGCAAAGGGCAAGTTGGCAACGATTAGCGCGCCCAGAGACGTGTTTTCGCTGGATTTAACGCGCATTTGATAGTTTGCCGCGTAGGGTATTTGGCTGTCGTTATAAACTTTGTCAAAGCGGTAATATTTCTTATCGCCGTCCGGCGGCGCCACCAGCTTGGCTTTGCACCAATATAATTTGGCGCTGCAAAAATCCACGCCTTCCATCGCGCCCGGACCGTTCCAGTCGGGGTCCTGGGCGATCTCATCGGTGGCGCCGGTTTTATATTTGTCGTTATCAACAAGCCCCAAAAGTTCGGGGGC
>CAYOLX010000062.1:0-5146 GCA_964404915.1 uncultured Candidatus Saccharibacteria bacterium
AATTTTTCATTTCCATCATTCATATTTTCGCAGCGCTTCAATGGGGCGGAGTTTTGCCGCGCGGCGGGCGGGCAAAATGCCGGCGACGCATCCGATAATAAACGAAAATCCCAATCCGAAAATAATAATCCACGGCGAAAACGAGGCGGTGAAATAGAATAACGGATGGACCTGTCCATAGGCCTGAATAATCGCCGCCAACCCCAGCCCCAAAACCGTGCCGCCGATGCCGCCGCCAAAGCCGATGATCGCCGCTTCAAACAAAAATATCGCCATCACCGCGCCGTTAGTGGCGCCGATGGCTTTCATAATGCCGATTTCGCGCGTCCGCTCGCGCACCGAAGTGTACATCGTGTTGGTGATGCCGATGCCGCCCACCAAAATAGCAATGCCGGCAAACGCCAAAATCGCGAATTGGATCACCGCCATTACGCCGCCGGCGATATCGTTGACTTTTTCGGCAGTAATCACCGCGAAGTGCAAATCATCCGAACCATAGGCGCGGCGCTGGACGCGGCGCAAACTGTCTTTAATTTTTTCGGCGGTAATATTGGGATCAATGTCCTCGCTCACCTGCACCATTGCCATTTGCGCCGTGCCGCGCTGTTGGCCGGTTAAATCCTGAAATTCGGCGATGTCCATAAAAATCGCGCTGTCGTCTTGTTTTGACCCCAAGGAATTTAAAATGCCGGTGACGGTGTATTTTCTGCCCTTAATGGTGAACTGATCGCCCGACTGGACCGGCGCGTTGAAAATATCGCGGCCGAATTGCATTCCCACAATCACTTCTTGCCGGCCGGCGGACGGCCAGCGCCCCGAAGACAAACTCCATCCTTGAAAATTGCGCAAAACATCCATTCCCTCCATCAAGGGAAATCCCTGCACCACCAGCGCCTTGTTTTCGGTGTTATAACGGACATTGATTGATTGATAGGCGGCTTCCAAAACCATCTTCACGCCTTCGGTGCGGCGAATCGCGTCCAGATCGCGGGCTTCCAATTTGTCGCCGCCAAACATCATTCCCGCCAGCGGATTGCTGTCGTCGCCGGGCATCACAAAAATCATATTGCCGCCCAAAGACATCATTTGGCGGTTAATGGTGTCTTTGATGCCTTCGGAAAGCGACAACAAACTGATAATCAAAAACACGCCGATGACAATCCCCAAAACCGTCAGCCACGAGCGCAACGACCGCATCTTCAAGTTCTTCGCCGCCATTTTGTAATACTCCGCAAAATTATTAACCATAATTTTTAAATTCCAAATCCTGAATTATAAATTCTAAATCCTAAATCCTAAATCCTAAACAAGCACAAAATTCAAAATTAAAAATTCAAAACAAAAAACAAATCCGTGGTTATTTTTAAATTTTAAGTTTTAGATTTTGAATTTGTTTAGGGTTTAGAAATTAGGATTTAGGATTTGCTTCCAAAAGCTTCGCTTTCGGAAGTGATTCTTCCATCTTTGATAAAAATTTGGTGCTCGGCGTAGTTGCCGATATTGTGATCGTGGGTCACGATCAAGAGCGTGCCGCCCATTTTTTCGTGAAAATCCAGCAAAATTTCCATCACTTTTTGGCCGGTCAACGAATCAAGATTGCCGGTGGGTTCGTCGGCGATCACCAATTCGGGATTGTTGGCAAACGCGCGGGCGATCGCCACTCTCTGCCGCTCGCCGCCGGAAAGCTCGGCCAGCTGATGCTCGGCGCGATTGCCCATTCCCACTTTTTCCAATAACTCCATGGCGCGGGCACGGCGCTTGACCTGCGGCATTCCTTGAAAGATCATCGGCAATTCCACGTTTTCCCACGCGCGCAAGTGATTCAAAAGATTGAATTCCTGGAACACAAACCCGATGGCTTTCCCGCGCAAAAGCGCCAATTCGCTTTCGGTGTATTTGGTGACATCTTTGTTCTTCAAAAAAAGACGACCTTTGGTGGGAATGTCCAAAAGCCCGATCATATTAAGCAGTGTGGATTTGCCCGAACCCGACGGTCCCATAATCGTGGCAAAATCGCCGGATTCAATTTCCAGATTCACTCCCCGCAAGGAATTTACCTCCGTCTTCCCCAATTGATAGATTTTCCAAACATTTTCTAATTTGATCAGCGTTGGCATAATAATATTAAAAATAGCACAGGGGGATGAATTTCACTTTGGTCTTGCCGATGATTTCTTCGTCTGAATAATCGCGGGTGAGAATGATGCCGGTTTTGGGATTGAATTTTTCCAAAAAACTGTAAAAGCTTTTGCCGATAATTTTTTTTGAGCCATATTTGACTTCAATGGGATAAATATCGCCCTTGTCCGCCACGACAAAATCAACTTCGGCTTTGCTCTTGGTGCGCCAATAGTCGGTTTTAAAGCCCCGCGCGGCAAGCATATTGCGAGCATAATTTTCCATCACCGCGCCCGCGTCGTTGCGATCTTGCAATTTGCGAAAGTCCGAAATTAAAAAATTGCGTATTCCCAAATCAATAAAATAACTCTTGGGATTTTTCACCAATTCCGTGCGGCGATTGATAAAAAACGGACGAATAAGATTTAAAATGAAAGTTTTTTCCAAAATATTGATGTGCCTTACCACTTCTTTGTGCGGCATCCCCGAAATATCGGACAATTCCGAAAAGTTAACCAAATTGCCAATCTGCAACGCCAAAAACCGCGCGATCTTCATTAATTCATCGCCGGTGGCCAAACCGAGCAAACTCTTTATGTCTTGCAAAAGATATTTTTCCGCGATTCCTTCCAAAACTTTTCGTTTTTCCAAATCGGTCTTTGAAAGCACAACCGCCGGATACCCTCCCCAAATCACATAATTTTCCAAAGCATCCGCCAATCGGCGCGCGATTTCATCGCCAAATGTTTTGACCGCGTCAAAATCAATTAAATCGGTTTTTTTTGTTTTTTTGGCATAAATTTTTGCCAAATCAATATCGGCCGCCGATAAATATTCGGCAAAAGAAAACGGCAACAAAGTGAAATCCAGCAAACGCCCCACCATATATTTCCCGGTTTGGAAAGTGAGCTCCAATGACGAAGAACCGGAAACAATAAATTTTGTTTTTGTCGTGTCGTATAAATATTTCAATTTCTGCCCCGCGTCTTTGGCATATTGAAATTCATCAATAATCACGCAATCATATTCTTGCGCCAGCAATTTAAAATCATCAATTGAATTGGAAAACAAATCCAAATCGGCCTTCTTCTCAAAGGTGATAAATTTCGTTTTTTTCCCCGCCGCTTCCAGCTCTTTTTGCAAATGGCCGATAAAGGTCGTTTTGCCCGCCTGGCGCGGTCCGGTAATCGCCAACGCCTCCTTGCGGTTCAAAAAAGGTTTGATTTTTGCCTCTAACTCCCGTTGAATATACATAACTCAATAAAATAATAGCAGGGTTATTCTGTCAATCTATTCCATTTTAGCAGGGTTATTTTGATTGTCAACTTCCCCGCTTTAAGGGATTATCACCAAATCGCCTTCGGCGATGCCCGAGAGGATTTCGGCCATGCCTTTGGCGCGGATGCCGATCTGCACATCAACTTCGCGAGGTGCGCCGTCTTTGAGAATTTCCAGTTTCCAGCCGCCTTCGCGCCGCCTCAAGGCGCTTTCGGGAGCCAGCAAAACATTATCTTTTTTTTCGGTGGTGATTTCTACATCCGCGGTCATTTCCGGCAATATCCCTTCGGGGGATTGGTCAAAGGCGGCTTTAGCTTCATAATAGACCACGCCATTGATAATTTTTGCCGCCGGAGAAACCGATGCCACATATCCGGAATATGTTTGCCCTCCCAAAGCGGCAACGGAAATTTTGCACAAATCGCCGATTTTAACTTTCACCGCGTCTTCTTCATAAATATCAACAGCAACTTGATAGGGATCGGCGGGAAAAAGCACCGCCGCCGGTTTGGCGGCCGCCGGCGACGCCGCCTCCCCCGCGCGGACATTAATTTGGGCAACTTGTCCGGCGGCGGGCGCGATCAGCTTGCCGTCTTCAATTTGAAGTTGCAACAAATTGATTTGCGCTTTGGCTTGCGCGGCCTGCGCTTCCAATATTCCCGCGTCCTCGTCGCGCGCCGGCGCCAAAATCCTGGCATATTGTTCTTCGGCGGTTTTTTTCGCCGCCGCAGCGTTTTCCGCCGCCGCGGCGGCGGAATTTACCGCCAGATCGCCGGACGCTTTTTGCGATGCCACTCCCTCCACCGCCGCGTTGAATGCAACGCGCGCCGCCGCGACATAGCCGATATGCAAATCCAAATTTTCCTTATAGGTTAAGCTCACAGTATCGCGCCAAGGAGTTTTTTCGCACATCGCGCGAATTTCGCGCAAACGCGCTTCAATCGCGGACAGTTCGCCCTTTGCCGCGGCAAAAACGGGATCAAGACCGGCATCCTTGCCATTTTCCTGCGCGGTTTGCGAATAAGTTTTTATTTTGTCTTTTGCCAACCCCATTTTTTGCAACGCCTCCCAAACGGCAATGGAATCTTCGTCGCGCGGCGAAAAATACTCGCGCTGGAGCAAATCGGAAAAATTATAGCCGTTATAAACTCTGATATAGGCCGAACTCAATGCATCGGCCGCGGTTTTGTAAACGGCGCTCAACCCTTGATCGGCCACCGCGCGCGCGTCATCCCGCGACCGGACGGCGGCGTCAAAGGCGGTTTGCGCCGCCAATAATTGACTTTCAACCACGGCGATATCTTCGCCGGCGGCGCCGCGCCGCGATTTCTCCAACTGCAAAAGCGCCGCTTCATAACCGGCTTGCGCCTGTGCCATTTGAATTCGCGCCTGGCGAACATCCAGTTCCGCCAGCGCTTGCCCCGCGGCCACTTCCTGCCCCGGCGACACATTGATTTTTTCAATGATGCCCCCGTTCTTGAAATTTAGGTTAATCGCTTCTCCTTTTTTGATGCTGCCGGTTTCAATCACTTCTTGCGTAATCGGTCCCATAATCACGGCTTCGGTTTTGTGCGCCGACTTTTTGGGCACCAACGCGTTAACAAAAAAAAACACGCCAACCGCGGCCGCCGCTCCGACCACCCAAAATTTTTTATTGAATTTCATATACTTGAATAATTAAACGCAAGACAAGTTTCCAGTGAGGTTTACCCTCACCAGATTAATTAATCAATTTTGCCTGATATCCTCT
>CAYOLX010000063.1:0-5072 GCA_964404915.1 uncultured Candidatus Saccharibacteria bacterium
GGTGTAAGAGGTATTATAGTCTTTCAAAAGAATATATTCAAATGTAATTCTACGCTTTGTCGTTTTTTGATACTCAATAAGAATTGAGATTAAGTCCTCAATAGGGTAGGATTTATTTATTGGAACAATTATATTGATATTATGGACATGGAAAAACAATTGGCGAGGACGATGATCGCGCGGACGCCCGAATTGGTCGGGCAGAGCGCGCGCTTGTGCGGCTGGGTGCAAATTGTGCGTGCCCACGGCAAGCTGATTTTTTTTGATCTGCGCGACAGAAGCGGCATCATTCAGGCGGTGGCGACTCCCAAGGCGCCGTTTTTTGATTTGGCAAAAGAGGCGCGTCCGGAATGGGTGGTGGAAATTGTCGGCGAAATCAAGGCGCGGCCGGAAAATATGAAAAACGAAAAAATTCCCACCGGCGGGGTGGAGATCGCGATTACGGATTTAAAAATTTTGTCGCGGGCGGAGACTTTGCCCATTGCCATTGACGGCGACGGCTATGAGATTGGCGAGGAAAATCGATTAAAATATCGCTATTTGGATTTGCGCCGCGCGCGCTTGCGCCGCAACTTGGCGATGCGCCACAAAGTTATCAATTATTTGCGCCATTTTTTATCCGCGAGAGATTTTGTGGAAGTGGAGACGCCGATATTGACTAAATCCACTCCCGAGGGCGCGCGCGATTTTTTGGTGCCGTCGCGATTGCAAAAAGGAAGTTTTTATGCCTTGCCGCAAAGCCCTCAACAATATAAACAGTTACTCATGGTTGCCGGGATGGAGCGATATTTTCAAGTGGCGCGCTGTTTGCGTGATGAAGATCCGCGCGCCGATCGGCAAGCCGAACATACGCAATTGGATATTGAGATGTCTTTTATGAATGAGATAGAAATTTTGGATTTGGCTGAAGAAATGTTTACGACAATGGCGCAAGAATTATTTCCGCAAAAAAGAATCACAAAAATTCCGTTTCCGCGCTTAACATATAAAGAGGCGATGGATAACTACGGCACCGATAAGCCTGATTTGCGCGAAAACAAAAATGATCCCGATGAACTGGCGTTTTGTTTTATCAACGAATTTCCGATGTTTGAATGGCTTGAGGGCAATAAAAGATGGAACGCGATGCATCACCCCTTCACGATGCCGCGCGAAAATGATTCCGCGCGAATAAAAGCCGAACCGGAAAAAATTTTGGCGTGGCAATATGATATGGCGTTAAACGGATTCGAAATATTCTCGGGCAGTTTGCGCAATACCAATATGGAGACCTTTTTGGCGATTTTTGAAGTTCTTGGCCACTCGCCGGAAGAAACCAAAAAACAATTTCCGCATTATTTTGAAGCGTTTTCCTATGGCGTGCCCCCGCATGGAGGCATGGCGCCGGGAATAGATCGCTTGATGGCGGTTTTGCTGGGCGAGCCCAATATTCGGGAAGTGATGGCATTTCCCAAAACGGGAGATAATCGTGATTTGATGCTGGATTCTCCGGCGCCGGTTGACGCGGCTCAATTGGAGGAGCTTGGGTTGGCGATTGTTAAAAAAGAAAAAAAATAAGATGGCGCAAAATTATATTCCTTTGCCGTTGCCGCCCAAAAAGCGCGCCGCGAAAAAAAATTCCGCGCTCAAAAGATGGGTTTGTTTTTTTGGGGCGCTGTCAATCGGCGGTCTTTTCGCTTGGGGGAGCAATCACGGGCAGATTCAATTGGAAGATTATCTCTACGCGCAAATTTCATCACCGATAAAAGAAATGGTGATTATTTTGCCGCCGCCGCGCGCGACAATGAATTTGGACGCCAAAGCGGCATTGTGTTCACGCGCTGGCACTGCCGAAAATGAAAAAATAATTTTTGAAAAAAACGCCGATGAAATTTTGCCGATCGCGTCAATCACAAAATTGATGACCGCCAAAGTGGTGTTGGAAAACCCCGAAATTTATGATCCCGAAAAATTGGTTTTTATCGGCGCGGCGGCGGCGGGACAGCCCGATGTGCCGGTTTTTGGCAATTTGTTTTTTGGCGAATTTCGCACGGTCAAAGAATTATTACATTTGATGCTTTTTTATTCCAGTAATGATGCGGCTTACGCGTTGGCGGAATTGATGGGCGAGGATAATTTCGTGGCGGCAATGAATCGGGAGGCAAAAAAAATCGGACTTTTGAGCACCGAATTTTTCAATGCCACCGGATTGGATTTGGACGACGGAAGGGCGAATTATTCCACTGCGCGTGATTTATTGGTTTTTTCAAAAAATATTTTGGAGTTTCATCCCGAAATTTTTGCCATCACCAAAACCGCGGGATCTCATCGCACGCAAAACGGAATTTTTGATTTTTCCCTTTGGGACGGGCAAACTTTAATCGGCGGCAAAACCGGATTCACCAAGAAGGCCGGCGGATGCATGGTGGCCGTTTTTGAAAGCGATGCCGGATGGCGCCATATCGGCATTTTGCTGGGATCGGCCGATTCTCAAACGCGCGTGAAAGAGATGCAAAAAATCGTAAATTTCAGCAATAATTATTAGAAAGCCGGTATTTTTTTATGACATTATTTACTTTTTATATCATCAGGATGCTAATTTTCACCGCGATAACCTCCATTGCCGCATTTTTGGCGGCGCCGCATTTGATTGAATTTTTGCGGCGCATTAAATTTTGGAAAAAAAACGCGCGTCAAAAAACGATCACCGGCGAAGACGCGGCGGTGTTTCATTCTCTGCACAAAGAGCGGGAAACTTCGGTGCCGCGCGGCGGCGGATTGTTGATTTGGGTTTCGGTGTTGTTTGTTACATTTTTAATTTGGATATTGTTTGAAAAAATCGATGATCAAATTTGGAAAAATTTTGGTTTATCTTGGTCATGGTGGTTCGCCCTTTTGAATTTTTTTACGCGGGAGCAGGTTTGGTTGCCGCTGTTTGCGCTGGCGGCGGGATCGGTGATTGGTTTGCTGGATGATATTTTAACAATTTACGGCGGGGGAAAATATGTCGGCGGCGGCATCACTTTCAAGCGGAGATTGGCGGCAGTGGCCGGTATCGGGCTGATCGGCGGGTGGTGGTTCTATGAAAAGTTGGGCTATCAAACAATGCATATTCCTTTATTGGGTAACTTCCCCGAAGGGATTGATGTTTTTATCGGCTGGTTTTATATTCCTCTGTTCGCGATTGTGATGTTGGCGTCTTGGGCGGGCGGCGTGATTGACGGTTTGGATGGGTTGGCGGGCGGCGCGTTTGTTTCCATTTTCGCGGCGTTCGCGCTGATCGCTTTTTCGCAAGGCAAAGCGGATCTGGCGACCTTTTGCGCGATTATCTGCGGGGCGCTGTTCGCGTTTTTGTGGTTTAATATTCCGCCGGCAAAATTCTATATGGGGGAAACCGGCGTTTTGGGATTGACTTCGGCGATGGCGGTGGTAGCGTTTTTAACCGATTCGGTGATGGTGTTGCCGATTATCGCGGGCTTGCTGGTGCTGGAGGCCGGATCGGTGATTATCCAGCTGGCGCACAAAAAGATTTTCAAAAGGAAGCTTTGGCGCTCCACGCCGATACATCATCACTTTGAAGCAATCGGCTGGCCGGCGCACAGCGTGACGATGCGGTTTTGGATTTTGGGAATTATTTTTGCCGCCGCGGGTGTAGCAATCCGTTTAATGGGCTAAAAAGTTAAAAAAAATTAAATGAACTTGGAAAGTTTGCAAAAGAAATATCCGGAGTTTGTTTATGATAGTTTTGATTGGAAAATAAAGGGCGGCGATTTGGCCGTTGGTTTTTGCTTTAGAATGGGCGGGATTGAATTTAATCCCAAAATTATTATTTATGGCGTTGATGAAGCGCGAGTTAAAAAAATAGGGAAGGCGGCAATGGAAAATTTAATTTTTCATTTGGGAATGGCCGAAATCCCCAGCTATTGGAAAACCGCGTGCGCGCCCAAAATTATCGTCAATGCCGGCCATTTGGATAAATCGCAAATCAAATTTTGGCAGAATTTATTTTGGCGGGGAATGGGGCAATTCTTTTTTGAAAACAAATTGCCGTTTATTGTTCCCGAATTTAAAGTCAATTGCCAAAAGCCCAAAAAACATCCCTTTCCGATGCCGGGAAAATTTTCTTCTCGCGTTTTGGCGCCGATGGGCGGCGGCAAGGACTCTTTGGTTTCTTGGGAGATTTTGCGGCAAGCGAATAAAAAGGCGGTGATGTTCGCGCTAAATCCCAACGAGCCGTTAAATGAAGTTTGCGCCGCCGCCAGAGGGGATAGCGCGGCGGTTTTGCGGCAAATTGATCCGTGTTTAATGGCAATGAATAAGAAGGGTTTTTTTAACGGCCACACGCCGTTTTCGGCGCTCTTGTCATTTCATTCAATCGTCGTTGCCGCGCTTTTTGATTGCCGACAGGTTGCCATTTCGCAGGAGCGCAGTTCCAACGAAGGGAATGTCAGCTATTTGGGAGAAGAGGTTAATCATCAATATTCCAAATCATTTGATTTTGAAAAAAAATTTCGCGACTATTCAAAAAAATATCTGGCAAAAAACATTGATTATTTTTCCATTTTGCGGCCGCTCTATGAGTTGCAAATTATGGCGATCTTTTCCGGGTTTGTGAAATATTTTCCGATTTTTTTGAGTTGCAATCAATCGTTCACTTTGTCGGCGCGCGCCGACAAAAAGAGCGGTTGGTGCGGCGAATGCCCGAAGTGTTTGGCGGGGTTTGCGATGCTCTATCCGTTTGCCGGAGAAAAAAACACGATTGAAATTTTTGGCAAAAATCTTTTCGCGAATAAAAATCTTTTGCCGTTAATGGCGCAATTGCTGGGAGAGGGTGATTCAAAGCCGTTTGAATGCGTGGGCACTTTTACCGAAACCCGCGCCGCCTTTTATTTATCGCTGGCCGCCGCAAAAAAACAAAATCCCGATAACTTGCCGATTTTGCTGCAAGTTTTTGAAAAAAAATTCTTGCCTGAATATGGCAATATGGCAACGCAAAGCCAAAAGATTCTGTCCTCTTGGAACAAAAACCACCGCCTGCCCAAAACCCTGCAAAATAAGCTCAAATCAGCCCTCCAATCGGCCATTCTCGGCAG
>CAYOLX010000064.1:0-5061 GCA_964404915.1 uncultured Candidatus Saccharibacteria bacterium
AATATGACATTTCTATTCGAATTCCAAGTATGACATTTCTATTATCATTTGACATAATTTGCCGGGGTATTGACAAGCGGCGGGCAATTTGATAGATGTAAACCACAATAGCTCTTTGGTAAAAACAGAGCAACCATAACGGCGAATTGAAAAGCAGTTTCCGCTGATTTTCATCTCGCCGCTATGGTTGTTGGGCAACGACGCTTAGTAGCCGCCTCTCGCAAAAGCGATGCGGCGCAAAATGTGTGAGTCCATGAGATCAAAAATTTTAACTAAGCGTATGACACCATAGCGGCACAATATGATTTTGTGCCTTTTCTAATACATCAATCATTTTTGCTCCCGCTTGTCCATCCGTCTCTTCTGCTCCTCTCCCCGCTCGCTTACCATTATTACTGCAATTCATCGGCCATCAATTCGGCCTGTTTTAAAATATTTTCCGTGGCAATCAGCTGCTGATCGGGTGGATAGCCATATCGATTTAAAATCCGCTTCACATCCCGGCGCAATCGCGCGCGAACGCTTTCTTTTAGCGTCCAATCAATGGTCGCATTGCCCTTTACGCTTTTAAAAACTTCAATTGCGATTGCGGCCAACTGCTTATCGCCCAAAACTTCTTTGGCGCTGTCATTATTGGCAAGCGCATCATAAAAAGCCAGCTCATCATCGCCAAGATTCAACGCTTCTCCCCTTTTGTCCGCCTCGCGAATATCTTTTGCCAATTTAACCAATTCTTCAATAACTTGCGCCGCGGTCAAAAGATTATTTTGATATTTTTTAATCGCGCTTTCCAGCATCTCTGATAATTTCCGGCTTTGAATGAAATTCTTGCGCATTCGCGTTCTGATTTCATCGTTTAATAATTTTTTTAACAATTCCAACGCAAGATTTTTTCTTGACATCCCTTGAATTTCGGCCAAAAATTCATCCGATAAAATTGAAATGTCGGGTTTTTTTATCCCCGCCGCGTCAAAAACATCAACAATTCCCTCCGAAACCACGGCTTTATCAACAATTTGCCGAATCGCGGTTTCTATTTCCGCATCGGATTTCCCCGATCCGATTGGTTCAAATTTTGTTAATCGCGCCTTTACCGCTTGAAAAAATCCGACTTCATCTTTTATTTCTAGTGCCTTTAGATTTGGCACGGACAAAGCAAAAGCTTGCGACAAAAGCGCGACTTGCTTTGTATATCTATTTTTTCCATCTTCTAACCCAAGAATATGCTCCTGCGCTTCAAGAATAATTGTAAGTTTTGCTCTCGTATCTGCACCAAAATATTTTTTGTAATCAAATCCGGCAAACATTTGCTCAACAATTTCAAATTTTTCAAGCATCACTGCCACCGCTTCATTTTGGTCAATTGCCGGCGCTCCTTGACCGCCGCTTGCCGTATAATCCGCAAGAGCGGTTTTTAGGTCCGAGGCAATGCCGATATAATCAACAATCAATCCGCCCGGCTTGTCCTTAAACACGCGATTAACCCGCGCGATGGCTTGCATGAGATTATGCCCGCGCATCGGCTTATCAATATACATTGTGTGCAAACACGGCACATCAAAACCGGTGAGCCACATATCGCGCACAATCACCAACTTCAATTCATTTGATTCATCTTTGAATCTTTCGCCGATCGCTTTTCTGTCTTGCTTGGTGGTGCTGTGAATTTGCCAATTGGTTGGATCGGATGATGACGAAGTCATCACAACTTTAATTGCGCCTTTGTTTAAATCTTGATTGTGCCAATCGGGGCGGATTTTGATGATTTCTTCATAAAGATCCACTGCGATTCTTCGGCTCATGCAAACAATCATCCCCTTGCCTTCAAACGCTTCGCGCCGTTTTTCAAAGTGAGCGACAATATCAACGGCGACAACATTCAATCTGTCGCGGTGCCCAACAATTGCTTCCAATTGCGCCCATTTGGTTTTTGCTTTTTCCGCCGCGGTTGATTCTTGCCCTTCCATAATCGTTTCAAGCTCTTCATCCAGCGCCGCGGCTTGACCGGGCTTTAAATGCACTTTGGCAAGACGCGATTCATAATATATGCGCACGGTCGCGCCGTCTTCAACCGCTTGCGCGATATCATAGACATCAACATAATTCCCAAACACCGCCGGAGTGGAGGCATCTTCTTTTTCAATCGGCGTGCCGGTGAATCCAATAAACGAAGCGCGGGGCAATGCGTCGCGCAAATATTTGGCAAAACCATATTTGGTAAAAACTTCGCCGTTTTTTTCGGAAGTTTTTGCGCCAAATCCATATTGACTGCGATGAGCTTCGTCGGCGATAACAATGATATTTTTTCTTTCAGAAAGCAAATCAAAATTTTGCGCTCCATCCTCGGGAAAAAATTTTTGAATGGTGGCAAAAATAATGCCGCCCCCGGCAACGCGCAAAAGCTCTTTTAGATTTTCACGGCTTTCGGCTTGCACCGGTTCTTGGCGAAGCAATTGCTTGCAGGAAGCAAAAGTGCCAAAAAGCTGATCATCCAGATCGTTTCTGTCGGTGATAACCACAATGGTGGGATTGTCCAACGCCAAAACCGCCTTGCCGGCATAAAAAACCATTGACAGCGATTTGCCGCTCCCTTGCGTGTGCCACACCACTCCCGCTTTGCGATCGCCCTCGGGTTGATTTTTCGCCAGCGGCAATCCATAACGTGCGGGACTTTCTTTTACCATCATCACATTATCCGCAACCGCGCGCAAAGTTGATTGTATTGCCTTGTTGACCGCATAGTATTGATGATAAGCGGCAATCTTCTTAACCGCGACAAAAGAAATCCCCGTTTTTGCATCTTCTTTTTTTGATTTTTGAAAAACAATGAAATGCCGGACCAAATCAAGCAAGACCGGCTTTGCCAGCATCCCCTTAATCAAAGTCTCAATTTGAGGCACCGTTGCTTTATCTTCTTTTGAACCATCGCTTGATTTCCACGCCATAAAACGCGGCATATCCGCCGAAATCGTGCCTGCGCGCGCGTCCAATCCATCGGAAGCAACCATCACGGCATTATAGAAGAACAGCGACGGAATCGCATTCTTGTAATTTTGCAACTGCGTGAACGCCTTGGCAACCGTTGCGGTTTCATCGGTGGGATTTTTTAATTCAATCACCGCCAGCGGCAATCCGTTGACAAACAACACCACATCCGGGCGCTTATTGATGCCTGCCCGCCCGGCGGCAATGCTGCTTTCAATCACCGTGAATTGATTGCACGCCAAAAATTCATTGTTTTCCGGATGAAAAAAATCAACCAACCAAACTTTTTCGCCCCTGATCCCCTCATCGCCCATCAGCTCAACCTCAATGCCTTCGGTGAGCAAACGATGAAACGCCTCATTATTATCAATTAAATTTTGACTGGGCAAATTCAAAACTTGGCGCAACGCCTGCTCGCGCGCCTCTTCTGAAACATTCGGATTCACAATTTCAAGCGCCCGCTTCAACCGATTTTTTAACACCACCTCCCCCAAATCCTCCCGCTCCGACTCCTGCTCTTCGGGCGACAAATATCCCCACCCCTGCTTTTGCAAAAGCTCAATCACAAACCCCTCAATTGTTGATTCAAATATGCGCGTCATATTATTTAGTAACAAATTTTTCAATTTCCGACCTAAAGACCAAAATTTCTGTGGCTTTTATGTAGTAGCCGAGGTTTATCATCATTGGTGTAATCGCTGAAACTTTTTGTTGTGTAGGAATGTTTTCAACAATCAATTCACCTTTGGCATTAAATTGATGCCCTTGAAATAAAATTCCTAAAAATATCAGTCTTTTACCCCCTAAATATGAAATACCTTTTTTATCGGTATAACCATTTTCATTTAAAATAAAAATTGGCGATCCAGAAGAACCGGGAAAACAAGCCATATCTACCGCACCGATATTTTTATTATTAAAATCTATCGCGGGGTGAGATGAGGTAATGCCTTTTCTGAAAAGTGGCAGATTGTTTTTTTGATCCCAAAGCCCGCTTGGATAACCAACCATAACAATATCTTCAATCGCGCTTAATTCTTCTAACTTTGTATTATCCCAAATCAAATCTTCAGTGATTGAAGTGTGAAAAATTTCTTTTTGCTTTTGGTCTTTTATCTGCTGGAATAAAGGAGCAACGAAACAAAAGCATAAATCTTGATCGGGGTGAAAATGCCAATCTGTGGTAAAGGAAATATTTATTTTTTCATCGGCGGGAGAATCGCCATTTTTGGTATGCAGAAAAAATTTAACTTCTTCTTTTTGATTGTTATTTATGACATGCTTGTTTGTGATAATCACAGGGACATTCTTGTTGTTGTCAAGGGTGAAATTAAAGAAAAAACCTGTGCCAGTAGAGTCATTATTTGCAACAAGTCTTACTGTACTATATTGCATTAGTTCAGATATTGTTTGTAGTTTAAACATAAATTTATTCATTAAATCCTTTCACTCTTATTTCACCTTTCATCAACTTCGGCAGGAGAGTGTCGCGAAGGCGAGAGAGGGTTTGGATTTGGGAATTGTTATTTTTTATCTTTTCAAAAACAGAATTTATATTTTCAGAAAATAATTTAATAAGGCGATTTTCCGGAATATAAATCTGAATATTCCCCAAATCGCCAATAGTAATCTGAGGTTGCGTCGAACCAGTAATGGCTCTTTTTATGTCTATAATCTGTAAAAATAAATAGATATAAGGTTTAAACCACTCGTTGGTTATGATTAATGAATTATGAGTAATTTTTGAATCCTCATAAACAAGTGTTATATTCCCACAAGTTCCTCTACATCCAACAACAACTTGATATCCTTGATAATCTGTCGATCTCGAATAACCAACTATTCCACCTGCACCATAAACTGGAAAATCGCCATCTTTTTCGAACTTTTTATCGCTTCTTCCATACTCAATTTCAAAAGTATCTCCAAATCTCCCAACCCTCCACCCCTCGGGTATCTCGCCAAGATCAGAGTCAATCATCTTGCCACCGCTGTCTTTGTAGGGCTTGCCTTCTGCATTTGGGAAATTGAAATTCACAAACCATTCCTTGAAAATTGCCTGCGCGGCGGCTTCCA
>CAYOLX010000065.1:0-5046 GCA_964404915.1 uncultured Candidatus Saccharibacteria bacterium
GAGCGGGTGAAGGGAGTCGAACCCTCGTTTCAACCTTGGGAAGGTTGCATAATAGCCGTTATACGACACCCGCGGATTCCGCGTAAAGCGGAATAGTTAATAGTTAATAGTTAATAGTCATTTGATGTTTTTGATTTTTTGCCAGAGGTCAACCCAGAAGCTGTCGCCGAAAACTTGTCCTTCTTGATTTGTAGCAGAAGTTGCCGGGTCGCGCAAGATGGCGATCACCTCCTCCCCGGGCTTTTTGTATCCTTGTTCGCGCATTCTTTCTTCCTGAAAAGTTTCGCCGGCGGCCGCTTCCAATCCGGCTTTCAGGGTTTGCCGCCGTTCATCCAAAATTTGGGCTTGATGTTTCAGCTTTTCGATCTCATCGTCCAACGCGCGGCAGTTGCCATATATCCGCCAATTGGAAAAACCTAAAAACGCAATGATCCCCAGCGCGATCAGTCCCATCAACAACGCGGTGAGCTTTGTTTTCAGCGAAGTCTTTTTTTTGATTTTGGGAATTTTAATCGCCACAATTTAAATAAATATTAAAAATAAAAAACAAATTCCAAGCACCAAATCACAAAGTAAATTCTAATATTAAAAATTCAAATTTTAAATGTTGAGATTTAAATATTGGATATTATTTGGAGCTTGGAGTTTGGTTCTTGGAGCTTATTAAGGTTCATTTATTATTTCGTGCTTTTGACTTTTGACTTATAATAGTGCTTGACGAAAAGGCAAAAATAAACGATAAAGAAAATGCGAGTGTCAATTAATTTTACCCCAAAACAAAATGAAAACCAAAAAAATATTAAAAAACGCGTGGAAAGTGATGGTGCTTCTTATCGCGTTAAGCTTGGTGCTTTCCATGGCAATGATCGGCTTCTAGCGCCGCGCTAGCCGGTTTTAAACATTGACATAAACACCTCCGAAGGAATTCGCACCTGGCCCCGCCCGGCCAGCTTTTTTTTGCCTTCTTTTTGTTTTTTGAGCAATTTGTTCTTGCGGGTGACATCCCCTCCATAGAGCGGCGCGGTAACATCGCGGCGGCGGGCGCCCAGCGTTTCGCGCGCGATAATTTTGCCGCCCAGCGCGGCTTGCAAGGCCAGCGCAAACATTTGCGGCGGCAACTTTTCTTTGAGTTTGGCGACAATTTTTCTGCCTTCGGCGGCGACATCGGCTTCGGGCACGATTTTGGCAAACGCCTCTTCTTTTTCGCCGTTGATCAAAATGTCCAATTTCACCAATTTCGCCGGCCTGTATCCCAACAATTCATAATTCATTGACGCGTATCCCTGCGACGCGCTCTTGAGCGCGTCATAGAATCCGCTCACGATTTGCCGCAAAGGAATTTCATAGATCAGCAAAAGTTTTTCGTTGCCCACATAGTCGGTGTTGATATAAATCGCGCCGTAATTTTTGGTCATATCCGAAATCGCTCCCAAATAATCAATCGGCGTGACAATTTCCAATTTCACCCAGGGCTCAAACGACTCCTTGATCATCGTGGTTTGCGGCCAGTCGCCGGTGGTATAGATTATCCGTTCAACATTTTTATGGTCGTTAATTTTGTAGATCACCGAAGGCGAAGAAATGATCAAATCCAAATCAAATTCACGAAACAGCCGCTCGCAAACAATTTCGGCGTGCAAAGTGCCCAAAAATCCGCAACGATACCCCCGCCCCAGAAACTCTTTCATCTCCGGCTCAAAGACAAACGAAGGATCATTGAGTTTCAATTTTGAAAGCGCGACTTTCAGCGAGTCAAAATCATCGGCGTCGGCCGGATAAACCGAGGCAAAGATCATCGGCTTGGGCTCGTCATAACCCGGCAAAGGATCAACCAAGAAAGTTTTTGTTTTTTCGTTATATGCCGCCGCCACCGTGACAGTTTCGCCCACCCGCACCCTTTCGGGATCCTTGACACCGGTGGCAATATAACCAATCTCTCCGGCGCTCAAAAATTCCGACTTGGCAAGATGAGGGCGGAAATGGCCGATTTCTTTGGCGCTTGCCTCCACCTTGTTTTGAATCAAAAACAGCTTGTCGCCGGGAATCGCGGCGCCGTCAATCACTCTCACATAAGCGACCACTCCCTGATAGGAATCATATTGCGAATCAAACACCAGTGCGCGCAAGGGCTTTTTGTCGTCGCTTGACGGCGGTGGCACTTGATCAATCACCGCGCCCAATAACGGCTCAACCCCGATTCCCGATTTTGCCGAAATGGCAAACACCTCATCGGGAGAAACGCCCAGCACTCCGGCCAAGTCCAAACGAGATTCATCCACCGGCGCGCCCGGCAAATCGATTTTGTTGATCGCCGGAATGATTTTCAGACCTTGCTTTCGCGCCAGATCAAGATTCGCCAAAGTTTGCGCCTGAATCCCCTGCATCGCGTCCACCAGAAGAACCGCCCCTTCCACCGCCTCCAAACTGCGGCTCACCTCATAGCCGAAATCAACATGGCCGGGAGTGTCAATCAAATTCAAAATATAGCCGTTATATTCCATGCGCACCGGCGTCATTTTGATGGTTATTCCCCGCTCTTTTTCCAAATCCATGCCGTCCAAATACTGCGCCGCCAGCTTATCTTTTTTGATGGTGCCGGTAATTTCCAAAAGCCGGTCCGCCAAAGTTGACTTGCCGTGATCCACATGGCTGATAATCACGAAATTGCGGATTTTTGATTGATCAATTGATTTTGATTCTTTTTGCGTCATCGTCTTGCCAGTAATTTTTTAATCGCGGCGGCTTCCGGCGACTCCAATAACATCGCCGCCAACACATAAACGGGCGCGAAAACCAACGCGCCGATCGCCAATATCGCCAGACTGCCGGCATTTTCAAACGCCGAAATTCCAATTGTCCAATATAGCGCGATTCCCGCCAAAATTCCAGCACTCGCGCACTTAATAAAAGAAACAAAAATTTCTTTGGTTTTGACCAACTCCCGATTCTTGCCGAAAAGAAAGATAAACAGCAGAAAAAATTGCAAGATATTGGCAATCCCGTATGCCAGCGCCAGCCCCAACACGGCGATATCTCCTTCGGGCAAATCAAAAATTCGGCGAACAAAAACCGCGCCGCCGTTTTGCATCGCCGCCACAAACCAAACATTCATCGCCAAATTCGCCGCCACCGCCGCGATAGTGGAAACCGTCGGCCAAAAAGTGTCGCGCATGGCAAAAAACAAGCGAAACATCACCGGCAGAACCGATGAAAAATAAATTCCCAAACAAAAAATTCCCAAACATGCCGCCGTGAGCGCCGCCGCCTCATCGCCGAATTCTCCGCGGCGATACAAAAATTCCACCAGCGGCGCGCGGAGCAGAAAAATCATTATCGCCGCCGGCAGAACAAAAAATCCGATTTGCCGAAAGGTTTGAGAAAATTTTTGCGCCAATTCATTAATCCTGTTTTCGGCGAAATATTTTGAAAACAGCGCGAATGACGCCGTGGCATAGGAAACACCGATAATTCCCGCCGGCAAAGAAAAAATATTATTGGCTAAATTAAACACCGCGATTGACCCCGCCGCTAGCCCCGAGGCAATAAACACCGGCGCGATCAAATTGATTTGATTGGCGGCGATTCCCGCCATCCGCGGCAGCATCATTTTCCAAACGCGTTTTAATGCCGGCGCGCCCGGATCAAAAACCGGCCGCCAAACAAAGCCGGATTTAATCGCCGGGGCGATTTGTATCGCCAAATAGGCCAGCGCGCCGCCGATCACCCCGATCGCGACTCCCATAATGCCCATCGCCGGCGCCAAAAAAACAATTCCGGCGATAATTCCCAAATTATAGAGCGGCGCGGCCAAACTGTAGGCGAAAAATCTTTTGAAATATTGCAAAATTCCGGAAAAAATTGAAGCGACGCCAAAAATCAACGGGCTCAAAAACATTAGGCGCGTTAATGCCGCGGTTTGCTCCATTTGCACCGGTAAAAATCCGGGCGCGATTATCGCCGTCAACTGCGGCGCGAAAACAAAACCGATCAGCCCCGCGGCGGCCAGAAAAATAAAGAAAACATTGAGCAAATTGTTGGCAAAACGGCGCGCTTCGGCGGCGCTTTTTTTATAGTATTCCGAAAACAGTGGCAAAAACGCCACCGTGATGCCGCCAAAAACCAAAATGTTATAAATAAAATCCGGCACCCGAAACGCCGCGTAGTAAATGTCCAACTCAGGGCCGGCGCCGAATCTTTCCGCCAACAGCCAATCGCGCAGAATCCCCAGCAATCGGCTGATCAGCGACGACACCGCCACGATCAACGCCGGCATTGCAATTCCCCGGCTTTGCCCGTTGAGCCACCCGCCGCCAAAAAAATGATTAAACATAAATAATAGACCTAATGAAAAACTGCAGGATTGCGGCAAATTCAAGGCAAAACATGAGGACGCGCGAAGCCGTATTTGACATACGGCGACAAGCACCGGAATGTTTTAACGCCGAAGATGCCGTGATCATGCAGTTTTTGCCAAACAGAAGGCCCAAGCCGGCAATAAGCCGAATTCTGTCCCTTTCGCCGGATTTGGCGAAAATGAGCAATCATTTATCTAGCCCCTCGATTACTCTCGGGGTCAAGCGGTCTACTTGGCCGGAATTTTCCCATGCATTCAGAAAATTCCGTTTGACCTTGCACCCGGGTAAGGATTTAGCCGTTTCACTCCCCAATTTGCAATGGGGATTCGCCCTCCTTCGCTCCCTCCTTCGTTAAAACTATGGAGGGCAAGAAAGCTACGGAGGGCGGTTTTTCTTTTGCAAGAAAAACCGTCACTGTTCGCACCTCTATCTCGCGATTGATGGGAATTACCCTCTACCTGTAATCCCGCTGACGCGGAAATAGGTGTTCGGACTTTCCTCCAAGCACATTAATGAATAATGCGCTCAGCGATTGCTTTGCCGGCTTGGGCATTCCGTCCAACTTCATTTTAACAAGTAAAATCCAAATTTGTCAAGATTGATTTAGCGACTTAATTATGATTAAACCACTGCAGGAGGGAATGCCAGGCTATATACTTTGAATTACGAAACTCGTTGAAGCAAGTGTTTT
>CAYOLX010000066.1:0-4896 GCA_964404915.1 uncultured Candidatus Saccharibacteria bacterium
CCGCCGGCGTAGCTCAGTGGCAGAGCGAGGTCTTCATAAGGCCGAGGCCGCTGGTTCGAATCCAGCCGTCGGCACTTTGACAATGGTTGTAGATGTTGATTTATGAAAAGAGCGCAAGAAAGAAATATTTGATTCTTATTTCGCGATGTGTTAATTATAATGAGTGTGTTTGGGCCAGTAGAAGAGCCTGGAGTCTTCGTCCCCCTGTCACGGGGAAGATCGTGGGTTCAAATCCCATCTGGCCCGCCCGGTAGAAGAAACTTGACTTGTTTCGTAATTTAACGAGCCGCCAAAAGCGGCTCGTTGTCGATTTTTTCTGCCGGGCTTGCCATTGCCCGCCACAGCCTTGCGCCGCCGCGGGTTTTGCTTTTTTAATTAATTTTTATTTTTTAAAATCGTGGATATTGAAATCGGATGGCGATCGTTTTACAATGTTATTGTTGTTTTTATTTTTCATTAAATTTGTGAGAACTCGCGTTTTATGGAAATAACAGGCAGGTTGGCGGAGGTTGCGGCGGATGTGGACCGAGAGGATGATATCCCGGCGGTGCGGCTGGTGAATTTTGTTGTCGCCGAAGCGCAAAAATTGCGCGCCAGCGACATTCACATTGATCCGCAAAACGATTTTGTGCGCGTGCGCTATCGGATTGACGGAGCGCTCAAAGATTTTCATCGTTTTCCGCGTCGAAAACACGAAGAAATTATCAGCCGGATAAAGATCATTGCTAAGTTGCGCACCGATGAACATCAAATTCCGCAGGACGGGCGGTTCAGAATGATTTTGCCCGATCAAAATTTGGTGGATGTGCGGGTTTCCGTGTCGCCAACCTATCACGGAGAAAATGCCGTTTTGCGATTATTGGGCGATAACGCCGAGAGTTTCGATTTGGAAACTCTCGGTTTTTCAAAAGAGAATGCGTCCAAAGTGCGGGCGGCGGCGCAAAAATCAAATGGAATGATTTTGGCCACCGGTCCCACGGGTTCGGGAAAAACCACCACTCTCTATGCTTTGCTCAAACAATTAAATCGAGAAGATGTTTCCATTGTCACCATTGAAGACCCGGTGGAATATGCCGTTGCCGGCATTCGCCAAATTCCGGCAAATCCCCGCGCCAATTTAACATTTGCAAACGGCCTGCGCGGCATTTTGCGCCAAGACCCCAATATCATTATGGTGGGCGAAATTCGCGACAATGAAACTGCGGGCATTGCCGTCAACGCGGCGCTCACCGGCCATCTGTTGCTTTCCACTTTGCACACCAACGACGCCGCGGCGGCATTGCCGCGGCTTTTGGATATGAAGGTGGAAAGCTATTTGATCGCGTCAACCATAAATATCATCATTGCCCAGCGGCTGGCAAGAAAAATTTGTCCGCATTGCAAGATTGAGTCGCCAATCGGGGCGGCGGAAGCAAAAAGTTTGGCGGCGATGCTGGGGCGCGGCATTAACGAAAGATTTTTTTGGCGCGGCCGAGGTTGTCCGCGATGCAATCATTCCGGTTATTTGGGAAGAATCGGCATCCACGAAGTTTTATTTGCCACGCCAACTATTCGTGAAGCGGTTTTGCGGCGCGAGCCATCGGAGAATTTAAAAACGATTGCTGTTGGGCAAGGAATGGCGCCGATGGCCGAAGACGCGTTTCTGAAAGTTTGCGCCGGGATAATTTCAATCGGTGAAATGATGAGAATCCTTTCTGATTTTTAATTTATGAACGGATTGATCAAAGAAAAATTATCAAAGATCGCGCGGCGGATTGTCGCCGCGATGGCGACGCTTTTATCGGGCGGGTTTGGAGCAAAAATCTTTGTTGTGATTGATAAATTAAAAAAAAGCAATCTTTTGATTGGCGCGCCAAGGATGGGCGAAGAAGATAAAATTGTTTTCATCAAGCGGTTAGCGATTTTAATTGATGCCGGCATTCCGATTATTGAGGCGATGTCAATATTGGAACGGCAAGCGCCGGGGGCGTCCAAAAAGCTGATTGCCCAAATGCGTTTTCGCGTGGAGCAAGGATTTTCGCTTGCCGGCGCGATGGAAGATTCGCGCGTCTTTGCCGGCTTTCCGGCGCGCGCCGCGCGAATCGGCGAAGCCGGCGGCGGGCTGGCGGCAAATTTGCATCACTTGGCCGGAGAAATGAGAAAAAGGCGCGAGCTGAAACGAAACATTACCGGCGCGATGATCTATCCGGCAATGATTTTTGTCGTGACAATCGTTATTTCGGCGTTGCTCGCGGGATATGTTTTTCCCAAAATTATGCCGGTTTTTGCCAGCTTGGGAGGTAATCTGCCGGCAAGCACTCGCGCGATGATTGCTATCGGGCGGGCGATGGAAAATTATTGGGCTCATTTTTTGGCGGCGATGGCGGCGATGGCGGCGGGATGTTCTCTATTGATAAAAAAACAAAAAGTAAAAATGTTTTTTGATCGCGCCATATTAATGGTTCCGTTGACGGGCGCGATTTTTAAAAATTATCAAATCGCCAACGCGTCGCGAATTCTGGCAATGGCGTTAAAAAGCCAAGCGGGAGTGATCGCGGCGTTAAATATCACCAAAGAAACCACCGGCAATCTTGCCTATCGCGCCGCTTTTGATCGCATCGCTTTGGCGGTGTCGCGCGGCGAAACAATCGGGCAAAGCATGGAAAAAGAGCAATTTCTTTTTCCGCCGCTGGCGTCGCAGATGATATTTTCCGGGGAAGCGTCGGGGAAATTGGAATTATCGCTGGAATACCTGGCGCAAATCTATGAAGACGAGTTGAATCGCGCCACCAAAAATCTTTCCCTGAGCATTGAGCCGGCGATGATGGTTTTTATGGGGATTTTGGTGGGTTTTGTGGCAGTTTCAATTATCACGCCAATCTATGGCATCACTCAAAATTTACGGCAATAGCGGGCGGTTTTTCGCAAAACAACGCCAATCGGGATTTACTGTTTTGGAAACAATGGTGGTTTTTGCGTTGCTGGCGGCGATTGCCGGGTTTTGCGCGTTTGCCGACATCCAAAGTTTGCGATTTTGGAATTTTTTTGCCGATCGCGACGCGGCGGTTTTTGCTTTGCGCCGGGCGCGGGCTCAAGCAATCGGCGGCATATGTCTTGGGCAGCCATGCGCCGCGCCGTTGGCGCACGGAGTCCGTTTTGATCCGATCGCGAACAAGATGGTTATTTTTCAAGGCGGCGCTTTTGACGATCAAGATCCAAATAATGAAACAATTGAATTTGAAAGTCCCGCAACACGAATTGCCGCGTCATCAACGATTGACATGATATTTAATCCGACCTTGGCAAATTCATCCGCCGCGGAAATTATTTTGGAAGATGATTTCGAGCATAAAGCAATAATTTCGGTTAATTCCGCCGGCGCCATTGATTGGCGTTAGTTTGTAAAGATTTAAACTTCGCGCGTGAGTTTGATTAAATTATGAAGCAAAAAAAATATCAATGCCAATCGGGATTTTTGATTTTGGAAACATTGCTGGCGATGATGATTGCTTCAACGGCGTTGGCGGGCGCGGTGTTGATGGCGTTTGGCGCTCGCGCGTTGGTTGATGACGCGCGGCAGGGATTTGAAGCGCTGGATCTGGCGCAAAGATTATTGGCCGATCAAGAAAATTTGGCGCACAATGATTTTCGGCTGGCGAATGGAATAAAAGCCCAGGAAGGGATTTTTTCCGGCGCGGTAAATGTTTCGCGTCATTCATTCTTTGAAAAAATCGCGCGCGCGGAGGTGGAATGGAGTGCCGCCGGCAGATCTCAAAAAATCGCGCTGGAAACTTTGATTGCCGATTACGGGCAAACCGCCGGCAATGACACTTGCGATTCATTTTTGACCGGCGACTGGAAAAATCCGCAAATAATAAAAACCATTGATTTTTCCGATTTTGCCGAAAGCGCGTCCAGCACCTATGCCATTGGCGATATTGATGTTTATAAAAATAAACTTTACGTGGCAATGGAAAAAACCGGCACAAAAACCGACTCCACATTTTTCATTTTTGATGTAAGTGATCCTTTATCCCCGTTATTATTAAGCAAAATTGATAACAATAGCGCAGCGATGTCGGGTATTAATGATATGGCGATTAATGGCAATTATGCGTATACGGCGTCTATCGGTGTTAAACAGCTGCAAATTATTGATGTTAGCGCTATGCCGTCGCAAATAATCTACGAAGACAAAATCCCCGATGGCGGTAATGGTCTAATCGTTTTTTACAAGAGTGGGTATATTTATTTAGGTCTGGCCAAGAAAGCTGGTATTGCCGAATTTTATGTTTTTAATGTTAAAAATTTAAGCAATATTTTTGCGGAAAGCTTTCTTTTAATTGACGGTGGTATTAACGATATTTATGTGAAAGGGGATTATGCTTATTTGGCGCATCCGGCGGATTTGGCATCGCCGGAAGAAAGCGGCCGCGAACAATTAACGATTTTAAATATTGCCGATTTGGCAAATCCATATCGGGTCGGCGGATTTTATTATGATAAGGGGTCATTTGATGCGTCTGGCAAATCGCTTTATGTAATTGGTAGCAATATCTATTTGGGGAGGACGAGAAGTCATATTTCCGGACCGCCGGACGCCATTCCCGAATTTTTTATTTTGGACGGAGCGGATGCGGCGTCAATTACCACTTTGGGATCATGGTCGTTTTCGCGGGTGGGGAGTGTGAATGGATTGATCGTCAGGGATAATCTGGCGTTTATCTTGCTGGGAACCGCAAATTTGGGAGGGGATTTGAGGATATTAAATATTGACGCTCCGGACAATATTACCGAAGAGAAAATCATTGATTTGCCCGGCATCGGCGGCGGGGTTGGGGGAGCGGCGATGGATTGCGAGGGGAATCATTTGTATGTCGCGTCAATTGACGGCGCGGGGAAAAGTTATGTTTCAAT
>CAYOLX010000067.1:0-4733 GCA_964404915.1 uncultured Candidatus Saccharibacteria bacterium
TCTGCTGGCTTATTAAATTGTTTAGTTGAAAATCGTGAAAAAATCTTACCGCAATCGAATATCTTCATTGAACCCCGTTTTGCGGGCGAAGTTGGGTTGTGCCAGCATTTTTGTTCAAAAGTTAGTTTCGTAATTCAAAGTATTTATATTGACAAGTTAATTACGAAACATCAGTAGATAAAAATATATGATCTAATCTTCAGAAGGTTTGATGTCCGGTTTTTTTAGAAATTAATTGCGGTCACAGCATTGATTTTCGATGGTCATAAACAAAGATTGATCTCTCGGAATAATACTGATTATAGTTTCGTAATTCAAATTAATTCGGCAATATTTGCCATATTCCTCCGGAGCAACACTCATGCCTCCGCCGCGTTTGTTGCTGTCAATATCCCAATGGCTAACGGCATTGCAATACTCAAACCAACCGGCAGCGTTTATTTTTTAACCGCAACAATCATTACCTGCGCATAGCGACTTACCGGCAACCCCTTTTCCCTCAATCCCAAAGTTTGACCTGCATCTTCAATATTCTCTATCTCAAACCCAAGACTTCCGGCTAAAAAAGTTATAATTTCAAAATTATTCTTTGGGCGTGTTTTTGTAAAAAATTCAGTATATCCTTGATCAATTTCGTTGCTGATAATCATCCTGCCACCTTCTCTGAGCGATTTGGATAAATTTTCCAGCAACATTTTCCAGTCCGATGAATAATTTAAAATATCACTCAGTATTGCCGTATCAATCCCTTCTTCAGCCAAAGCAACAAAATTAATTTTATCAAAATCATCACAAACTGATTGAAAAAATTCGCCCTCCTTTTTTTTAATATCCGGAGATTTATCAACAAGAATAATTTGCCTTTTTTCTTTACCAAGATAGCGGCTAACCGGATTATCCCCGCAACCTAAATCAATAATTATTTCCCCCAACATTCTTTCACTGTCTATCATAAGCAAATCTGATGCCATTTTTTCTTTATATTTTTCATTATACTTGTCGCCCCAATGTTTGTCCCAACCTCCGGACACATTTGTTGGGCCATCCAATAATTCCGAATTGGAATTGGCATCGTTTAAATTCACATTTTTACCATAACCGTATCTAAAAAATTGTACGCCGGGAACCGGTATTGCTTGTAAATCCTGATGGGGACTGGCAAAAAAGCAATTTGGATATTTCTTGGCAATTTCGAGAACATGAAACAGATTAACATGAGGAAAATTATCAGGCCATCCTTCAAAGTAGCCGATAATCCTTAATTCATCGTTCGCCACGTTTAGGATTTTCCCATTTCTCCAGTCAACCGCGCCGGAATTATCATCCCCGGGTGGTTTTGCGCTCTGATAAAAACATAATCCGCTATCGCGATATGGCTCTTCAAAAGCAACTCCCCAAGGCTCAATTTCAACCTCTTTTAGTTTATTTGAAAATTCCCGCACAGTTTGCGCCGACATACCGGTGAAAAAATTTTTTCCTTCTGCGAGTTGATATTTGTCGCAATAGAATTTATCTTCAGAATAAAGATCTTGCAAAATCTTGTTGATTTTGGCGCTTCTTTCCCGATATTCTTCTTCCGGCAGCTTATCAGTCACCAAAGCTCGAACAAAATCATCGTCTTCAGGTAAGAAAAGCGCCTCAATTTGTTTTTTCAGCTCCGGATCGATTGTTTCTTCTTGCCTGTGGCTTTCTCCCGCAAAAGGTTCAAACACCGCGGGCGCCGGCTGGTCAAATTTGGAAATTTCCTTCATAATCCTTAATTAAATCAACGATTTTGGCGGCATAATCATCCGGATTCAAATTCGTGCCGCCGCCGCGTTTGTTGCTGCCTGCATTCCAGCGGCCGCCAAAAAACGGATCGACTGCTTCTATGTCCAGTTTTTTTAAACTAAAACCCTCTGAGACATTCTGTCCCAGGCGGAATTTCACTTCCCATTTCGACGAATCGACCTCTAGCGGACTAAACAATAGGATAACTTCGGAGTCAGGCAAAAGAGCCGGCACCAGCGCCCCGTCGATTTTTTCATTCAAAACAGCATAGGACACGCTCCCGGCAGCTTTAAACCCGCCGTTTTCAATAAGTTGCTTGATTCTCGCGCGGTCGGCATATCTCTTCTCGAGTGCTTTTTGGGCTTCGCCATCAAGCGGCTCGCCCGCCATTAATAATTGCAATTGCTCCAGCGAATACCCCAAATCTCTTCTATCTTGAATCGCCTGCAATAAATCCGCAATCTTATTTTCCGCACCGGTATGGTCAGCCGCAACCGCCGCTTCGCCGAATTTTTCATCCGGCGGCAAAATGCCGCGCATTATCGCGCTGGAAAGCAAACTGTCGCAATCGGTATGATGGACAATATATTGCCAATCTTCGGACAATAATCCGTATTTTTTTATATATTCGATCGCCAAATTAGTGCTGGAAACCTTTCGTTCCATTTCGGGTTTTTTGGAATGATGGTCAATATTTAAAATTCCGTCTTTGGCAATCTGCCGCTCATAATCGGCATCCAAATCCAACCCGGCAACATTAAAATCACAAACTACCAAATTTTTCCCCGGAAACATCTCCTTTAACTGCTGCTTGGTGTAATCAGACATCTCCGGAAGCAATCCAACCGGCTTCATTTTCAAAATTTCTTGAAAGCTTACCGGCTCTTGCTCCCCTTCCTTTTGCGCTAATTCTCGACTCATAGATTATTCAAAATAATTACCGTGATCTTGTACATCAATAATATCCCCCCATTTCGCTTTCAAGCTTTTCCCGATTGCCCGACTTCCTTCTGAACTAACATTGATTTTGATTTTCTTTACTTTTTCTTCAATAAGATATCCCATTTCCCGCTCAACGATATCTTTGGCAATTCTCCTGCCGCGATAATCCTTGGACACATATATTGCTTCAAGGATTCCCATCTCCCCATCCTTCACGCTCACCGCGCCGATATCGGCTATTTTTTCGCCGTCTCTGGCGGCAAACACCTGTCCTTTGGTAGATCCGAATGCTCCGCCAAAAACTTGAATAATCGTTCCTTCTTCGTATTCATCTTTTACTTGTTGACGCAAAGCTTGGATAAGTTTTGTCATTTCGTCTAATTCAAAATTACAAATCTCATAGCGATCTTTCTTTTCTGAATTTTCGATTACAGGTCTCCATTCGTTTTTCATAAATACATTATCCCAATGCCTTTATTATATCTTCAACACTGGCTTTTAATGGCTCTTTATCGTTATAGATCCACATTTTGCCGCGGATAATTTTGCCTTGAAACTTATCGCCCAATTTTTCTTGCAACTCCGCCTCATTGAAGTCTTTTTCTTTCAAGGTCACGGCAAAACTTTTGCCGGGCGTGAAATTAATGATACCGTCATATTTAACATAGGCCGCGGACGCGCCTACTTTAAGCTCATTACCCACATTGATCACAATTTTACCATAGGCCGTATCAACAACTTTACCCTCGCTTGCCATTCTTTCCAATGTTTCCATTGATTCATCAACGGTTTTTTGTTGCTGCTCCGCTGATTCCTTTAGTCCGTATTTATCAAGTTCTTCGGGGGTTAATTCTTCCGTGGCTGTTTCGTGATCTTTGAAATACGCCCGCAATTTGTCAAAATCAAGATCGCGCTGAAGACCAAGCACGGTTTTGCCGCTTCGCAGAAATTCTTCGGCGGGCAAGCTGCGATTATCAATAGCAGCAACAAATTTAATTAAACGATCCATTCCCTCATCTTTCTCAATCATCCCCAAATCAACCATTGTTTTATAGATAATTTCGGCGGTTGATGTGACCCCCTTGGTTCCTTTTTCATGATGGTCAAAATAAGCGGTAAGAGATTCTTCATCATAAACCGCGCCGAACTTATCGCCGGTATCAAGGTTAATCGCGCCCTTAACGCTTTCACCCGGCTTAACAAATTTGAGATCATCAGTATTGACACCGGCTTCTTTTAAAATTCCAAGCGCCGATTTTCCATCCAAATCGGTAAAGGGACGCAAAACTTGTTTACCTTCTTTTGGATCAAATTGTAAAACGCCGGAAACCGCAAATTCTTTCCAATATTTGCGCGTCGCCTCTTTGAATTTTTCATCGCTTTCCGCTTCGGTGGCGGCGTTTAATTCTTCCCAAGATTTAATTTTACCAAAAGTTATTTTCGCCGCCTCTCCAGCATAATCAAATTGTTTTTCCATATTTTCTGTTTAAATTTTATAAAAATGATTCAAACTCTTTCAATCGATAATTCTGTTGCTCCATAGCCATAATCCAGGCAATTACTGCCAGGCACTGATTTACCATCCCATTTTCCCTTGGGACGGCCGCATGCTCGGCAACTTCCTTCCCATATCTCAAAACCAGTTCCATCCAATTCTTCTTGCAAATCTTGCAACTCCGAAATAGGCATACGGTTTAATTCCCGTTGCATCGGCAGTTCATTTTCCTTCGGTATTTTTTTTGGAACAACCTCGTATTTCCTACGCGCTAAATTATAAAAAAACTCATCTTCTTTTCTCTCTCGGATATTTTCTTCGATCTCCGGAAAAACCTCGTTTGAATCTGGCGCAGGCGCGTTTTCGCAATCAAATTTATTTTTCATTTTTTTATTTTGCTTTTGGCAAAATTGGTTATTAATCTAATTATAGCAAATTGCTTTGCAAATAGGCAATAGTTCTCTCGATATCTGTCAAATGATAATAGAAATGTCATACTTGGAATTCGAATAGAAATGTCATATTG